>CAJWSN010000110.1 GCA_913046175.1 uncultured Opitutia bacterium | reverse complement strand
AAACTACATTTATAAATATTTTAGCTGGAACAGTTATGAAAAATTCTGGAAAAGTGGTGTCTTCCTCTTCCTCGCCTTTTCCTTGTTTCCGCTGATCTACCCCGAATTCCAGTTGATGCGCCTTTTTAATCCCCCGTCTCCGGATTTGGTTTACAAGATTGAGGAGAACCTAAAGGAAACCGGGGACACCGTACCCGAGATTATTTTTTATTACGCCTCCGCTCTGCTCTTTCCATTTTTTCTCTTTTCCCTGGCTTTTCTTGGTCGACAATATTGGTGGGTCTTTCTCGCAGTCATGGGTCATTACTATATCCGGTATTGTACAGACCAATACCTGCCAAGGCATGAGATTGGCCTCATGCTTATCATGCTTTTCCTGTATCTTTGGAATCTTCGTATATTCACGCGCAAAGTCCTGATATCCAGTTGTGTGCTGGGATTACCATTCCTTCTGTTTTTCTTTAACGTATATACGAGTTTGCGCTTGGGGTCCGGCGTGGAAATAGGATTCAATTTTTATGGAATTCTGGAATCAGTTCTGAACTTGTTTTTCCAAGAAACCTTCTACCCGATTTACGTAAACGACATAATTGAAAGCACTCACGAAAATGAAATCCTGCGTTACTTGAAGTGGATTGTGTCCTTACCCATCCCCCAAAATTTGACTGAGTCTTGGGATTACCTCCAAATCAATCATGAATTTACAGAGCTGGTCACCGGGCAGGTTTATGGGCAAACGACAACCCACGTGTATCTTCCCGGATTGTTTGGAGAGGGCCTTTTCATCTTTGGAAACCGGTTATTTTGGATTCATGCAATATCAGTGGGAATGCTAACGGGCTTGTTGTGCTTTATGTTGAGAAATGAAGTCAGGTTGTTTTTCCTGATGACATTTTTCCAGTTGCAGCTTCTTATATTGGCCCGTGGAGGAGTTTCCCTGCTTCTCATCCTCGTGGTGAATTATTTTCTCCTTTTTTGGCCGTTCTTTTTCATTTTGGTCCGGCGATCGCGCATCGCGGCGCGAAACATGACCATATTCAGGTCAACGGATTATCCTGAAGACCCCCCAGATTATCTGACCCAGGTCAATGGGCCCTCGGCTAACAGCTAGGCTTGGCATGAAAAAAGTCGTCCAAATTGGCTTGGATGTAATACCCAGCACGGGAGGTTCTGCTGTTGCCCTGCACTGGATACGTGATGCGCTTGGAGGAGGGGCTGTTTCTTTCACCTCCCCGGAATCCTGGGGAGAAATTCGCGAAGGTGACGGTATCCGGCATCTGCGAACCGGCCCGGGTTTGTTGGGGCGGCTTTACCACAAGCCTGATGCAATTGAACTGGCGCAGGCCAATGAAGTTTTTTCTGGTGCTGAACTTCTTATCGTACACAGCCTTTATCGCTACCATGCACATTGGGCCTGCAGGCAGGCCAGGAAACACCGGATCCCTTACTGGGCTGTTTTGCATGGTGGCCTGGATCCATATGTTCTGTCCTACAGACGTTTTCGCAAGATGCGCTGGCTCCGGCATTATGGGCTCAACTACCTGCGGGGTGCCAAGCGTATTCTTTTTGCAACTGTGCGTGAACGTGACAAGGCGTTGCCATTCCTTAATGGAGTGACTACGGAGACAATCCCCTGGCCGGTGGAGCCCATTGCGCCGGCTAATTCGCAGGAGGTCCGCATGGCGTGGAGGGAAGAACTGGGTGTTGGGAAAGAGGAGCGCATTCTGCTTTACCTGGGCCGCCTTCATGAGGTAAAGCGCCCGGTGGAGACACTGGAGGCCTTTCGTCAAGTAACTGCCTCCAATTTGCACCTTGTACTTGCCGGCCCGGGCGAAACTTATTCACCAGCAGAAATCCGTAACCTGTCACGATTGATGGGTATCCGGCGGGTGCATGTCCCTGGGCCGGTCTATAGCTGGCGCAAGGCCGGTTTGTTGGTCGCCGCGGATGGGCTGGTCTCTCTATCCGCCAAGGAGAACTTTAACATTGCGGCGGCAGAGGCGATGTCTGCAGGCAAGCCGGTTATACTGTCTCCTGGCAATGACCTTCAGGGTGAGCTCACAAGTGTGGACTGTGGTTGGCTTCTCAAAACAGACCACTCCTCCGAGGCAACCCGGGCCATGCAGGAATTTGCCTCAATGCCTCGAAGTGATCTTGATGCCAAGGGTCGCATTGCGAGTAGTTGGGCTACTGAGCACTTGGGATTTGAGCAATTTCAACATCATTTACAGGATTTAATCAAACAGGACCTGTCATAAGGGCATACATGATATTTGAATTCCCTCCGGGTGCGGACTACCAGCTTCGTTCGCTGGAGAAAGTTGTCTCTGGTTTGTATCCAAAACACAAGCTGGAGTGCATCCATGGCTTTTCCAAGTCCTACACGCCGGGAGGGTTTCATTTACACCGGTTGCTGAACCTGGCCTGGCTTTATTGCTTGGTGCCCTTAAAATTGATCTTTCGCAGACCCTCCTGGTTGCTTGTACGAAGCGCGCCTCCCGGTATACAGGTGTGGGTTGGCCTATGGGCCGGCCTGTTGGGCATCCCCTCCATCGCATGGTTGATGGATTATCATCCCGAGATTGAAGCACGTATTCTGGATCGGAAGGTTTTTCTGCGTCCCCTTGCATGGTTCCTGCGCATTGTGGACAGATTTTCACTTCAATTTCATAGGGCTGCGGTTGTGCTCGACGAGTCGATGGCCGCCCAGTTAAGAAGTGCCTGCAAGGAACTGCCCATTATTGTTCATCCCACTTGGGATTCTTACCGTAATGGGGAGGAGAGATCGGTGGGTGAACGCAGCGACAAACCTCTTAAATTGGCGTATGGTGGCAATTTAGGCTTGAGGCATTCTGCGAGCTCGCTTGGTGAGTTGATTGCACGGGTGGTTGACCGGAGCGCCCATCCCTTTGTTGAGCTGCACGTTATCGGATCATCCAGCAATGGGATAAGAAAATTTGAAGGACTGGCATCCCAATATCCTCTCCATCTGCATTGTTATCCGCGCATGGGTTTTGAAGATTTACTCTCAACCCTCCGGAAGATTGATGCGGACTACGGGGTTGTGCTCATGAATGACCTGGATCAAGGTCTTTATTCTCCAAGCAAGTATGCTGGCTATCTCGCCGCTGGTATTCCCGTTCTCTACATGGGTCCGGAGCAAACCAATGCCTACAAAATTTGTCAGGACTTTGGAGCTGGCATTCACCTGAGCATGTACGCGGGAAAGGCCCGGATTGAAGACGTGGCTGGAAGCTTGTGTGACTTACAGAATCGTCGGGAACATCGTTTTGCAGTTGCCAGCGCCAAAGAACATTTTGCCGCGTATAATGCAGAGACTTTTTTTGCCGCGATTTCCACTTTTCTTCCCAGCGAATGGGGGGATTCTTCCTTTTGATCTCACGAATGCGGTTGAATTTTTATCATGTGACAATTAGTGGGCGATGCAATGTCACAAATTCTTGGATACACCCTTAAGAGAACAGGATTTTCCAAGGTTGCCGGATTTGTGGAAATACGACATGGTGGATGGTTTCTGTTTATGGCAAAATGACAAAAAACCTCTATATTGTCGGGGCGGGCGGTTTTGGCCGGGAGGTGTTCTCCTGGGCGCGCCAATCGATGGATTGGGATGAAGATTTTGTTTTCTCCGGGTTTTTGGATGACAATCCCAAGGCGTTGGCAGGCCTTTCGGGTTATGGTTCGGGAGTGGTGGGGAAGGTGTTGGATTTCAACCCAGGGGATGATGATCGGTTCATCCTTGCCATAGGTTGGCCGGAACCCAAGCGCGCCACGACGGAAATTTTGCTTGGGCGAGGTGCGATCTTTGAGTCGGTGATCCATCCGAACGTGGTCCTGGGCGCGAATGTAAAACTAGGCCAGGGGGTTGTTGTGTGTCCAGGTGCTGTGATTTCGAGCGATGCCGAGGTGGAGGGCTTTGTTGGGATCAACATGCATGCCACGGTGAGCCATGATGTCAGGATTGGCGCATTCTCACAACTTAGCTCGTACGTCGACCTTACGGGTTGCGTCGAAGTGGGTGAGGGAGTTTTTCTGGGGAGTCACTCGAGTGTCCTGCCGGGCGTAAAGGTGGGCGCTGGTGCCACTGTGGGCGCAGGCGCGGTCTGTGTTCACGATGTGCCGGAGGGGAGCACGGTGACTGGAGTGCCTGCAAAAGTATTGACCATGGACAAGGCGGCAAAGTGAGAAAGGGATTACTGGCTTTTGGGTCGCTCGTGCTGGGGGCCAGCCTTGTCCTCCGGTTGATG
>CAJWSN010000109.1 GCA_913046175.1 uncultured Opitutia bacterium | reverse complement strand
CCTACCATAGGTCCATGACCCGAAGGTCGGTTGAACTGGATGAGCCATATTTTTTTCCGGGCCCCCTTGTTCGTCGACTCAGTGCCGAACAGCTTTGGGATTCAATGCTCACCATGACCGTTCCAGACGCAGATGAGCGTACTCTTGAGGAAAAGGTCGCCCAACAACAGGCGGAAACCAAGGTCAAGGCCAAGTCCCGCATGGAGAGCGACCCGGAGAAAATTTACCGCCTAGCCCAGCGGGTTGTCATGCTCCAGGATTTTGCCAAGAAACGCCAGGATACACTGGTCAACAGCATGGAGAGGGCGCGCAAGACACAAAACAAGAAGCTCTATCAGAGCCTGAAGAAGAACCTTGAGGATTCAAAGAAAAGGCTGAAGCAGGATCTGGATGCGGCCTATGCAATGGCAGACCCGGCTTTGCGCAGTCTCAAGGATCGTCAGCAGAAGATTCTTGTTGAAACCGACCCTCGCTGGAAAGGATACAGTCGCAGCATGGTCCGTGCGTCTGAACTGCCGTCACCTGCACCGAATGGGCATTTCCTGCGTCTTTTCGGCCAGTCGGATCGCAACTCCGTCCAGAACGCCCATCAGGATCCAGTCCTAACCCAAATGCTGGCATTACTCAACGGCCCACATTTCAACCAGGTTTTCAGCAACCGGTCAGTTTTAATGCAGAACATTTCCCGGTCGAATACGCTCAGGAAGAAGGTTGATGTGATATTCCTCAGCACATTGAGTCGCCCGGCGACCAGGATTGAAATGGAACTGATGTTGCAGGAGCTCTCAAATTACGGGCCTGTAAAGGATGGCGGGAATGCGAAAATCGCCTCTGACAGTCCCTATATCAAAGGGTATAAAAACATAATCAGCGCCCTGCTCAATACAAGGCAGCACATGTTCCTGCAGTAGTAGGACTCCGTATCGTGGATCAATCACCCGTTACCGTCACAACGATGGAGCGTTGACGGGGCTTCACATCACACTCGAGGTGGATCACCTGTTGCCATGTCCCCAGCACAGGTTGGCCGTTCCTGATGGGAATCGTGATCTCGGGGCCCATCCATGTGGCCTGCAGATGGGAATGGGCATTCCCGTCGTGCCAGGCTTGTTCATGCCCGTAGTGACGACCTGGCGGAATCAGTTTATCCAGGATTTCAGGCATATCCCTTTCCAGACCGGGCTCAAACTCGATTGTAGCAATTGTGCCAGTGGATCCTACATTGAAGACATGGACCTTGCCTGTATGAATTCCTGAGCTGCCTACAATGCCAGCAACCTCTGCCGTGATATCCTGCATGTGCCGATGACCTGACGTTTGTAGTGAAATCTCTCCCTGGTGAATCATGGTTGGTCAGCCTTTTCAGTAGGATCCCCGAATGTGATTGTGGACACGGTTTGTGTAGAAATCACGAAGTTTATGATGTATATCCTGGGGAAGCGAGGGGGTATTGCTCGCTCGGGCGTTGGATTTAACCTGGTCAACACGGCTTGCTCCAGGAATTACAACCGTGACGGCTTCATGATCAAGAATCCAGCGCAAGGCAGCCTGTGGCATGGGGATGTCATCCGGAAGCAGGTTTCCAAGTTCATCGGCAAGCTGCACACCCTTGGGGTAGGGGAGTCCGGCAAATGTTTCACCCACGTTGAAGTGTTGTCCATCCCTGTTGAAATTGCGGTGATCATTTTCCGGAAAAACCTGGTCGGTGCTCATTCTTCCTGAAAGTAGTCCGCTGGCCAGAGGGAGGCGAACGATGAGAGCTGTTCCATTCGCTTCCGCTTTCTTGAAGAGAGTGTCAACTGGCTTCTGGCGGAAAATGTTGAAGATGATCTGCATGGAGATGCATCCTTCCTGGCCAAGGCATATTAACGCTTCTTCCATGCTTTCGACGCTGACACCCCAATGACGAATCTTTCCCTCTGCCTGCAGGTCGCGCATGATTTCAAATACATGCCCTTTTCGCAGCGCTTCAATTGGCAGGCAGTGCAATTGGGTGAGGTCCAGGGTGTTGAGCCCGAGTTTCCGCAGTGAATCCTCGGTGCAGGCCCTCAGATTCTCCGGGGTGAACTGGTCGGGGAATACATGCGACCTTCGACCGAGCTTTGTGGCAACGTGGATTTCCTCCGGGCATTCCCGAATGAATCGGCCGATAAATTCTTCACTGCGGCCATCACCATATACGTCAGCCGTGTCGAAAAAGTTTACACCGGCGTCCACGGATGATTGAAGGATAGCGTTGGCATCCCCGCCATCCATGTCTCCCCAGCAGTCTCCTCCAAGCTGCCAGCAGCCAAGGCCGATCTCCGAAACGCGCCAGCCGGTGCGGGGAAAGATACGGTAATTCATTGATTGGGGATATGGAATCTCAAGGATTCTTCGGAACCGCTATGGGTGGGATATTTTCCGGTTTCTCAACTCCACGAATATTCTGGAACTGATTGATCACACTGTTGTCCAGCATCTTGGAAATTTCATGGCTTTGGTCGATCGCATTCAATGTTCTCTGGAAAAAATGCAGCGCCTTTTCATGGGTGTAGAGAATCTCGTGATCCTGAATGGGCCTGTTGAGATCCCGTTGATAAGTAACCAGGTTACGTTTGGCGTTTATCAGTTCAGCCTGCGCCTTATCCTGCTGTTCACCTGCTACAGCATTATCGAGAGTGGACTGGGCCTTATCCACCTTTTGCTGGGATCGTTCAAGCCGTTCTTTACGGACTTGCATGGTCAGGGGGTGAACCATGCCCTTCTGGTTAAGTGTAAATTGGCCTCCATGCATTTCAAAGGACACTTCAAACTCAACCTTGGGTCCACCACCCCTGGAGTAGTCCGCCAGGATGATCATGATATCACTGATGGATTTACGGACTTCTGGCACCTTTGCATACGGAACATTACTTATGGACAACAATGGTGCATCCAGGTTTTTAACGGCAAAATCATCAGTGTCATAAAATATTAGCGTGACATTCCGGATGGTGTTGGTCTGTTGTACCCTTGTCTCGATGACCAGGCCGATATCAGGCGCAATTGTATATTTGGAGCGCGCCATTTCCAACTTGGTCGACTGAGCCCCAATTGCCTGTCCAAACAGCATTACTGCGGTCAGGATAATTGATAGTGCACACCTCATTATGTATTAATACAGGATTCTTACAAATCCTTCACAATTTTAGCCCTGCTTCCAGCTTTTTTGATTATTCAATGCGATTGCCTGATTTTATGACATGTATAAATTTTGCATTGCAATTAAATCCATTTTTGAGTTTATTCTCGGGTCTTTGATGAAGTTGGTTTCATCTTTTTAACATTAATCAACAAGCTACGGAAGATAATAAAATGAAGAAGATTCTATCCTTACTTGCAATTCTCGGACTTCTCTTCTCTTTTGGTTGCAGTGGTGGTGAAACACCAGAAACTCCAGAAGGTGGCGGTGACGCAAAGCCAGCTGAAGGTGGTGAAGCAAAGCCAGCTGAAGGTGGTGAAGCAAAGCCTGCCGAAGGCGCCAGCAAATAAAGAGCCCCCAGTTAGATTTGCTTTTGCGCACCCATGAGGTGCACAAAGCGGGCAGGTCAGTGACCTGCCCGCTTTTTTGTATCGAAATAAACAGGGATACCTTCAGCCCTACTCAAAGGAGATCAGCTCGACCTTGAAGATAAGCGTGGCAAACGGTGGAATAACCCCGCCGGCCCCGCGTTCCCCGTAAGCAAGGTCGTGGGGGATATGGAATTCGTAGGTGCTGCCGGTCTTCATGAGCTGGACACCCTCAGTCCAACCGGGAATGACACGGTTGAGCGGAAAGCTGGTGGATTGTCCCCGCTCGTACGAGCTGTCAAAAACGGTCCCATTGATCAGTTTCCCCTCATAATGGACAGTTACATGACTATCCACTTTTGGCTTGGAGCCTGAACCCTCCTTGATTACTTTGTAAACGAGTCCGGACTTGGTGGTTTTTACACCGGGTGACTTCTTGATCTTGGCAAGGTGTGTCTTTCCCTTGACTGCATTGGGATGTTCCGGGGTATCCTTTTTTGGGGCTTCCCCTTTTAGCAGCTTGTCAAATGCAGCTTGGCCGGTCTTGAAGGCCTTGGCCTTGTCGCCAACCCGAAGAATGCTTACCTTCTTCATGGTGACAGGTGTCTTGGGCTTGTCACCAGGATGGACGGGGACACTTGCAATCTTGTCCACAACATCCATTCCCTTGACGACATTACCGAAAACAGTGTGCTTCCCATTAAGCCAAGGCGTGGCTTTGTGCGTGATAAAGAACTGGCTGCCTGGTTAGGGTTAGGGTTAGGGTTAGGGTT
>CAJWSN010000108.1 GCA_913046175.1 uncultured Opitutia bacterium | reverse complement strand
TGAATAATTACATCCGGCGTCTTCAACTGCAAAAGATTCTTTAGGCGATTATTGCGGTTGATAACTCGGCGATAAAGATCGTTGAGGTCCGAGGTTGCAAAACGACCACCCTCCAGAGGGACAAGGGGGCGCAAATCCGGAGGAATAACCGGCATCACAGTAAGCACCATCTGGCAGGGGTGAGTCTGTGAGTTCTGAAAGCCCTGAACAAGCTTCATTCGCTTTGAAAGTTTCTTCTTGGTCTGCTTTGAACGGGTGCTGTCAAGTTGTTCCTGAAGATCCACTGTCATCTGCTCCAGATCCACCTTCTCCGGGTCAAGAATTTCCAAAATTGCATCGCCGCCCATTTTAGCAACGAAGGCATCGGCACCGTATTCGTCTATAGCCTGTAAATATTCCCCTTCAGTCAGCAGTTGCTTTTCCTCCAAAGGTGTCTTCCCGGCATCCGTCACCATGTAGTTTTCATAATAGATCACGCGCTCCAGGTTCTTGGCAGTCATGTCCAGGATAAGGCCCAGACGACTTGGCATGCTCTTTAGAAACCAAATATGGGTGCAAGGAACAGCCAATTCAATGTTTCCCATGCGCTCGCGACGAACACGGGAGAGCGTAACTTCCACCCCGCAACGATCACAGATAACCCCCTTGTATTTGATACGCTTGTATTTCCCACAAGCGCATTCGTAGTCTCTCACCGGACCAAAAATACGTTGGCAAAAAAGCCCGCCTGGTTCAGGCTTGAAAGTCCGGTAGTTGATCGTTTCCGGATTCTTGACTTCACCGTTCGACCATTTCCGAATGGCGTCAGGGTGCGCGACTACAATGTTCACGCTGTCGTATGACTGATCCTTTTCGAAAACTGCGTTTTCGGTTGTTTTTTCTTCTGCACTCATCTGCTAAAAATTTTGTGGGTGTGTTAGATCGATGTGGTTGCGGAACTAGTAACGGTTTTCCTTGACTTGAATGTCAAGGCACAGGCTTTGAATTTCCTTCATCAATACGTTGAAGGACTGGGGGGTCCCGGCGTGCAGGCTGTTATCCCCTTTCACCAGCGACTCATAAATCTTGGTGCGCCCGACAACATCATCAGACTTGACGGTCAACAATTCCTGCAAGGTATAAGCCGCGCCATAGGCCTCCAGGGCCCAAACCTCCATTTCCCCGAACCGCTGACCACCATATTGAGCTTTTCCACCCAATGGCTGCTGCGTAATAAGGCTGTATGGCCCAACCGCACGGGCATGAATCTTGTCAGCCACGAGGTGATTAAGCTTCATCATATAGATGTAACCAACCACCACTTCCTGATCGTACTTCTCACCAGTTTGGCCATCAATCAGTATACTTTTTCCACTCTGGGGAAGTTTTGCCTGTTCAAGGTAGTCACGAACGTGCTCTTCAGAAATGCCATCAAAGATCGGGGTGGCTACCTTTACATCAAGTATTTTACAGGCCCACCCCAGATGCGTTTCCAAAACCTGCCCGACGTTCATGCGACTTGGAACCCCGAGTGGGTTAAGACAAATTTCAACGGGAGTCCCATCTGGAAGGAAGGGCATGTCAGCTTCGGGAACAATTCGCGCTACAACACCCTTGTTCCCATGACGGCCAGCCATCTTGTCCCCCACCTGAACCTTGCGCTTGGTTGCAATGTAGACCTTTACATTCTTAATGATGCCCTGATTCATCTCATCACCTTCTTCGATGCCTTGTAGTTTGCGGGCGCGGTCGTCATCCTGATCCTTGAAACGCTCTGAGTAGACCGCCAGAATCTCCATAATCTTATTTTTTACAGGAGAAGGCGCGATATCGATGGTGTTGTAGACTTGCGCCATGCGACGGAGAAGGGTCTTGGTGATTTTTCGATTAGCCGGGATGATGATTTCACCCGATTCAGAATTGCTGACATCAAGTGGAATCTTTTCACCAAGAAGGATATTGGAAAGTGCCTCAGTGAGTTCCTCGCGCAACTTGTCGGTGCGGGTCCGATACTCTTCATTGATCTTTTTGACCCGCCGCTTTTTCCCAGATGGCGTAAGGCGCTCATGTTCCGGATCCGCCTTGCTCTGGATTTTGACATCCATGACAATTCCATGGCAACCAGAAGGAACAACGAGGGAGGTGTCCTTTACATCAGCAGCCTTTTCACCAAAAATGGCACGAAGAAGTTTTTCCTCAGGAGCCAGTTCCGTCTCACTCTTGGGTGTTATTTTACCGACCAAAATATCCCCCGGCTTAACTTCAGCTCCAATTCGAATAACACCGTTGTGATTGAGGTTGGCCAAGGCCTCCTCGCCAACGTTGGGAATATCCCGTGTGATTTCTTCAGGGCCAAGTTTGGTGTCACGTGCAGTAACCTCGAACTCCTCAACATGAACGGAGGTGTAAATATCTTCCTTGATGAGCTTCTCGCTGAGAAGGATTGCATCCTCAAAATTATAGCCATTCCAGGGCATGAATGCCACAAGCACATTTTTGCCAAGGGCAAGTTCACCATGATCCGTACCGGCTCCATCTGCCAGGATATCACCCGCCTTCACTTTATCCCCCTTGTTTACAATGGGGCGCTGGTTAAAACAAGTACCAGCATTGGACCGCATGAACTTGCGCAGGTTGTACACAAACAGACCCTTCTTGGGGTCGGAGATGCGAGAACGGGCAAAGCGCGGTGGCAGCTCACCGTCCTCGGTCACGACAACCCACTGCGCGTCCACCGAGGCAACAATGCCATCTCCTTCGGCAATAACAACAGTTTTTGAGTCCCGGGCCACCCTGCCTTCAATGCCCGTGCCAACCAATGGAGCCTCCGTATTAAGAAGCGGCACACCCTGACGCATCATGTTGGACCCCATGAGCGCACGATTCGCATCATCATGTTCCAGAAATGGGATGAGACCCGCAGCAACGGATACAAGCTGTTTCGGTGAAACATCCATGTACTCTATATCGATCCCATCTGATTCCAGAACCTGGTCTCCCTTGCGACAAGTCGCCCTGCCTATAAAATTACCTTTGGAGTCAATTTCGGAGTTTGCTTGTGCAACAACCTTGTCCTCCTCCTGGTCTGCGTTGAGGTAATGGACTTCATTGGTGACCTTGGATTTCTTGACGACCCTGTATGGAGTCTCAATAAAACCAAACTCATTGATACGTGAATAGATACTGAGGGAATTGATAAGGCCGATATTGGGGCCTTCTGGTGTCTCGATCGGACAAATGCGTCCATAGTGGCTGGGATGGACGTCACGCACCTCGAAACCTGCCCGTTCACGATTGAGACCACCAGGCCCCAGTGCGGAGAGTCGACGCTTGTGCGTTAACTCTGCAAGGGGATTGATCTGATCCATGAACTGGCTAAGCTGGCTACGGGCAAAAAAGTCGCGAATGACAGTGGTCAGCGCCTTGGGATTGATGAGTTTGGCTGGAGTGAGGGAGTCAACACTCTGGTCATAAAGGGTAATTCGCTCCTTCACCACCCGCTCTGTTCTTGCCAATCCCGTACGGCACTGGTTCGCAAGAAGCTCGCCCACTGTACGCACACGCCGACTACCCAAGTGGTCAATATCATCAATGTAACCTTCACCCCGTTTTAGCTTTGCAAGATACAAAGTCGAATGGACTATATCCTCCACCTGCAAGGTTCGGATCTCAATGTCAGTCTTCAGGCTCAGCTTCTGATTAAGCTTGTAACGTCCAACACGCCCCAAGTCGTAGCGTTTGGGATCCTGAAACAATCGTTTCAGGAGAGCCTTGGCATTGGTGGCGGTTGGCGGTTCCCCAGGGCGGAGACGCTTATAAATTTCCTTGAGTGCATCCTCCTCATTGCGGGTTACATCCTTCTTAAGGCAGCGGATGAGGGCTCCGTTGTCGATGGTTGTGTCGATGACAGAAACATTCTCTACCCCGGATGTCTTGAAAACCCGAAGAACTGATTTGGTCAAAGGCTCAAAGGAACGGGCAAGGACCAGTCCCTTCTCCGCATTGATGATGTCTTCAACGAGCACATATTGTGAAATGTTTTCGTATTGCAGGACCCGATCGACCTCCACTTCCTTGATGGAGTAAAAGAGCTCGAGAATATTCTGGTCCGTAGGATACCCCAAGGCACGAAATAATGTGGACAAGAGAAACTTGCGGCGACGACGGCGACGATCAAGGTAGACGTAAAGTAAATCATTCTGATCAAACTGAACCTCCATCGATTTAAGGTTTTTTGAAAGTTTTTAACCTGTTTTTCGGCTAGTTGTCGGTCAACTTTCGGGACGAATTTTCGGACAAAAACCGCTAAAAACTCCTTTGACAGCCTTTCAAAGGCATTTTAAAAG
>CAJWSN010000107.1 GCA_913046175.1 uncultured Opitutia bacterium | reverse complement strand
CCTTTTTCACCGTGACTGGAGAAGCGCCCCAGAAGGAAGGTGTGACGGCGAAATGCCGACCGTCAACCAAGGTGCAGTTAAGCGAAAGGTGATGCCCCTCGAAACTGAATCCCCAGGATTGATTGGTTGAGGGTTTCCCGAAAATTGACACGTAATACCGGTGCCTCGGATTGTCCGCCGCATCCCAATCACCATGCAACCCGTGGATGATGCGGATGTCTTCCAACTCATTGAAAGCGTGGCTTGTCAGCAGGATTTGAAGCAGATTCTTGGTGAGTTCTTTCTGCTGGTTGGTCATCGACGTGTAGGGAAGGCCTTTACGAGGATTGTTCTTGCGCATCCGGTCGGGAAAGAAGTGCCAACTGGACCGCTCCTTGTTTTCAAATGAGAACAGAGCATCCCCTCTCTTTTCCTGATCAAGGGTGGCGATCAGTTCATTGGCTGCTTCGGCCAGAGCCTCGCAGGATTTCTTGCCATGAGCCATGGTGCTGGAAGGAGCACCTATGGTTAGCACAGCCAGCATGAACCTGCTGGGCAGGGAAGCCAGGCGATTGATGGAGGTGGTGACTTTGATTTTCATCTGTCTTTACTTTCTCTTTGGCTGTTCCTGTTGATGGTTTGCAGCAACCGTTTCTTACCCACCTACTCCCGGAAGGAAACGAACCTGCCGAAAAAAATACAAATTATTTAAGGTTCAAATATTCTCCAGTGATCTTGAAGCTGGCCAACTCGGACTACCGAAGACTATTTTTACTGCTTCGTCATGCAACTGCACTCATTGATCCCCGCTCTGTTCATCGGCCTTGCCCTTTCTTGCCCAGCACAGGACATCGACACCTCGCCCGGGCCAAAAAACCCCAGTGATCTGGATCGCTTCATTCTCGACGGCATGAAGGAGGCGAAGGTGCCGGGGTTAGCCGCCGCGGTGGTTAAAAACGGCAAGGTCGCGTGGACGGGAGCCTACGGATGGGCCAACCGCGAGCAAAAGATCCCCGTCACGGACGACACCTTGTTTCAAGTGGCATCAGTATCGAAACCCGTAACCGCCTGCGCCGTGATGCAGTTGGTGGAGCAAGGCAAACTGTCGCTCGACGCCGACGTCAACGAGGCACTCCCCTTCCCTGTCCGCAACCCCAAGCACCCGAAGATACCGATCACCCTGAAACATCTTCTGACGCACACCTCAGGGATACGCGACAACTGGAACCTGCTGGAGGACACTTGGGTCAAAAATGGCGACTTCCCAAAGCCACTGGGCGAATCCCTGGCCGCCTATCTTCAGCCCAAGGGAGAATACTACAGCGCCAAGAAAAGCTATTACTCATGGGCTCCCGGGGAAAAGAGCCAGTATAGCAACGTGGGCGTGGCCCTAGCCGCCTACTTGGCCGAAGCCAAGGCAAAGGTGCCGTTCGAGACGCTTTGTCAAAAAGGTATTTTCGAGCCGCTCGCCATGCAGGGCAGCTCCTTTCGCCTGCAAGGAATGGACCAGGCAAAGGTCGCCATGCCTTACGGCTTCAGAAAAAAGTCGGGCGCATTCAAGCCATTGGGACATCATGGCTACCTTGATTTCCCATCCGGCACCTTGAGGGTCACGGCCCCACAACTGGCTCGCTTTCTGTTGTCCTTCATCGGTGACGGCCAACTCGATGGGGTGCGCATATTGAAAGCCGAGACGATTCGGGAAATGCGAAAGGTCGCCTTCCCAAAAGCCGACTCGAAGCAGGGACTTGTCTGGTATTTCGACAAACTGGGCGGAGAAAAGGTGATGGGCCATGACGGCAGTGACCCTGGGGTTGCCGCGATCATGCAATACCGCCTCAAGGATGACGCAGGCTACCTCATTCTCATGAATGGCGAACCCAAAAGTGGCCGCTTCGAACAGGCCCTTGGCCAGCAACTTCTGAAATTCGCCGACACGGAATGAGAAGGGATTGAAGGAATCCTAGTCCTTCAATTCAACCCCGGTGACCGCCTTGACGATGGCCTTGACCAAGGTGATGCTTTTCTTGCAGGTGGGGTCATCATGCCGGCAACCGGCAACGGTCATCGAACAACCGCAGTCGCACATTTCATTATTGGCCCGCTTGAGAATTGAAGCCTGCTGCCTTGCCGTAAATCCCGAGAGGTCGAGCTCGGGAATCTCCTTGTGATCAGTCGGTTTCCTGGCCTTTACCGGCTTGCCGGGGGTAACAGGTTTACTGGCTGTCACCGGCTTATTTGGCGGCACAGGTTTACTGGACGCATCCCTGCTGTGCGCCGCCTTGAGATGCTCAGCAATGAGGTCACGCCCGAAATCCCCGTCAAAGTCACGCCAGGCTGAATGCACGTGATTGTCACCCGGGTTGTTGAACTCAATCAGGTAATCCTTCGTCTGGATCCTGTAATCGTGAACGTTCTTCTTGGATTTTGGCGAGTAGGCAAAGGTCATTGTTGAGGTGTCCTCAATTTTCTTTCGGCCATCAATCTGCTTGAGAATGTCGGGGCGAAACTTCCCGGCGTACGCGCGCACAAGCTCGATCAATTTCGATTGCTGCGACTTGTCTAGATCCCCATAACGGATGCCAATCGGGGGCTCGTAACTCTTCCGGTTCAACTTCGTCGCTGTCCCCGGACGCGTATCCTTGTCTGATGAAGCAAGGCTTTTCTGCCTGTCCGTTAATGAATTCACCAGGGCCAGGGCCAGTTTTCGTTCCTTCTTGAAGGCCTCAAGACCCTTGTATGGCCCTTTCTGGACCGTGACCGGGGCCACCCCCCAGAACGATGGGGTCACCGCAAAGTGTTGACCGTCCACCAGGGTGCAGTTAAGCGAGAGGTGATGCCCCTCAAAACGCCAACCCCAGGTGGACTTGGTGGTTGGCTGACCAAAGACGGCCATGAAATAGAGGTGCCTTGGGTTGTCCGGAGCCTCAAGATCCTTTTTCAGGCCATGGATAAGCCTGATATTTTCCTGGTGCTGGAAAGCCTCCACGGTGAGCAGCACATTGAGCAGTTCCTTGACCCCGGCACGCTGCTTTTTATTCAATGCATTCATGGGTAGCCCCGCACGGCTCGACCGATTCGGGAAAAAATGCCAGGAGATGCGGTTCTTGTCTTCAAATTTAAAGACGACCTTTTCCTTTTGCTCCGCATTTAAGGAGGCAATCAGGTTATTCGCAGCTTGCACCATCGCTGCCGCAGATGTTTCCCCATGCGCAAACGTAACCTGAGGCACGGCAACAAAACAAATAAATGCCGCACAAATCAGGCACTGAAAAAAAGTGGATCGGGATGCGATGGTTGAGCTTGGCATTGTTTTGTCTGTTGGGAGGGTTCGAATTCAATTCAGGGGTGCATAACTCTTAAATGAAAAGCAATAAAAATTGCAAACGGCAAACTTTTGAAAAGTTGACTTTTTCGTCCAAGACGGAGACACCCACTTGTTTTGACAAATTCCCGACAACGTCTAGGCTTTATTCTGTTATGAAAACAATTTTACAGTCCATCCCCCTTTCCCTGAGCCTCCTGTGCCTGCTTCCAGTCACCGGATTCGCCGCACCAGGCAGCCTCATCGACGACAACGCCCTTCGAAGCAGTTTCCAGAAGGGACTGGAGAGTTTGTACAACGCCAAGAAAACAACGGCCCTGAAGGAATTAAACCTTCAGCTCGACAGGGCCATCACCAATGTCAAGATTCCCAAGGCGGCCGGTATAAAACTTCCACCAGGGAAATTTTACAATCACTGCAAGCCCTCTGTTTTCATGGTCGGCAGGCTTTACAAGTGCAACAAGTGCACCAAATGGCATGTTTCCTCCGCCTCGGGCTTTGCCATTAACAGCAGCGGGGTCATCGCCACCAATTACCACGTTGTCGATAACAATGACGGGGCGACCATGGGAGCGATGGACCATACCGGCAAGACCTATGCCGTGGCAGAGGTCCTGGCAGCAAACAAGGCGGACGACGTGGCCCTTCTCCAGCTCCGCGATGCACGACTCACCCCACTCCCCCTTGCAAACAAGGCACCCGTGGGTAGCGCTGTCAACGTGATCAGCCACCCGGACGGTCGTTACTTCACCATGACCAGGGGGGATGTCTCCCGTTATTTCCTGTCCCGTTCCAAAGGTGGAGGCAAGGCAGAGAGAATGGCCATCACGGCTGATTACGCCAAAGGCTCCAGCGGTGCCCCTGTCATCGATAATACCGGTGCGGTCGTCGGCATGGTATCATCAACCAGCTCAATCTACTACAACCAGACTGGAGGCAAAAAAGAGAACCTGCAGATGGTAATCAAGTCCTGCGTGCCCGTGGAGGCCATCCGGCGATTGTTGCGTTAGATTCATTGCGGACAGGT
>CAJWSN010000106.1 GCA_913046175.1 uncultured Opitutia bacterium | reverse complement strand
GTTTCTTTGCCAAACCGGCGGGAAACGGTCAAGCCACGCCATGGCACCAGGACGGTGAATATTGGCCAATCCGGCCGCTCGCAACATGCACCGTCTGGATTGCTATCGACGATTCAACCCCAGAAAATGGCTGCCTCCGGGTCATCAAAGGCTCGCACAAGAACAAGAATTTGCGGCGCCACAATACCAATCCTGATCCAAACCTTACGCTTAATCAGGAACTATCCCTCACCGAGGACGATGAAGAGCGGGCCGTGGATATCATCCTTGAAGCTGGCCAGATGTCGCTGCACGACGTCTACCTGATCCATGGTTCCAATCCGAATCGTTCAAGCCGTCGACGGGCGGGACTGGCGATTCGCTACATGCCCGGATCAGCGCTGTTTGATCGTAAAATATCGGCTGATGATTCAAGCATCGGTTACACCGTTGATTTCGCCACGCGGCCAATATGGTTATTGCGAGGTAAAGACCTCACCGGTCAAAACGACTTTAACATTGGACATTGAATGGTGCTTGGATTAGATAAAAACAGCAAGATGAAGGCACTCATTCCCTTGCTGATATTTATTGGGTCAGCCGGCTTGGCCCAAGGGCAGGCGTCGATAAAATCAAAGGCCGTGGTCGCGGATGCCCGACAGGAACAGGCGGTTTCAGAGCAAACACGGACCAAACTGGAGACCGCAAAGCAAATCATCCAAAGGCATTGCGTTGAGTGTCACGGTCCAAAAAAACAGAAAGGACGCTTTCGGCTAGATGATTTTGCCCTGGCTGATCTTTTGGACGTCCAAGTGGATCATCTCTTCGAGTCCATTGACAAGGTTCGCCTGCGGGAGATGCCTCCACAAGAGGACTCTAAAATCAGTGATGAAGAAAGGCGTGCCTTGCTCAGCGGACTGGAGGAGTCGTTGCAGCTTCACAAAGACAGGATATTGGACGCAGACATGGCCGGGGGAAGGCTGCCGGTACGGCTCACCAAAAAGCAGTTCATCCGGACAACGGAAAAACTCCTTGGCGTCACCATGCCCATGAAGGCAAAATCATTTTTATTGGAAGACGCCATCTCTGAACAGGGCTTTGACAACAATGCGGTTAACCTGGTCATGAGCCCCTTGAACTTTGAGTATTTCCATCATGCCCTTGAAGCATGCCTGGATGAGGCAATCATTACCCCCGATGAGAAAATGCCGACATTTACGGGAATTGAAATTGAATTGTATAGGAATCCAGATGCAGAGGGTCTGTCCGTATCCAGAAGACTGGCGGACAAGTCATCGGATCGTTGTTTGTCCTTCTCCGCCAAAGCCATCCCGCCCTCCAGGCAAACAATCGACGGCATACAATACCTGTGCAACCTGAAGCAGGTACAGTATCTCAAGGAGGACCTGCAAGCCGATGACCCGAGAGGGATGAAGGCCATCCGCAAAAACCTGCCAGCCTTAAGCATAGGGGTTGGGTTTAGGGATTGGTCGCGCTATGACGTCACCGAACTTGGATACGTTCTCCAGCCCGTATGGTGGAAGGAGGAATATGGCGGCGGCCGGCAACGGGCGTGTTCCCCCAACCTGAAAATTGGCTTAAGGAAAGCGATTCATCCAGCGGGCCTTTACAAGATCAGCATTACGGCCTGCAAGGGGGACGACTCACCGGAACACCCCTTGATGCAGGTTCTCATGGGGGAGACCGGACCGATTGAATATTACGCATCGAGTATCCTGAAAAGCCCAATCGTGGTGGATGCTCCAAAAGGCAAATTCGAAGTCTATGAGCAGTGGGTGGACATGGCGTCCGTGAGCAACATCAAGGAGCCACGTTTGCATAAAAAAAAGCCCCTGGGACCGGGGGTGGTAATTTACAATGAAACCGGAAACCACAGTGCAGAATCCATTGAGGGCACCGCCACCAAGTCGATCGACTGGGGCGATAAAGTAACGAAGACGCCAGCACTCGTCGTAAAAAGAATAAAGATTGAAGGCCCGTATTTTGAAGGGTGGCCTCACCGGGCGCATCGCAACATTTTTCCGGATGACGCGGCTTTCCAGTCAAAATCCGAGACGGACAGGGCAAAAGCGATCATTGAAAAATTTTCTGATAAAATTGCGACCCACGGCATTCCCGAGAAAAAACAAGAGACTTACCACGATCTATGGAAGGCTCTTCGCCCTGATGCAGATTCCTTCGAGACCAGCATCAAGGACACCTTGCTGGCCATGGCGTCCTCACACCATTATTTGTATTTCAGGGACCCACCGGATGACCGAAAAAGCAAAGCGGTTCGCCTTTCGAAGATAATAAAATTTTTATCGAACAGGAAAGCGGGCAGCGAGGAAATCCAAGAGCTCATCAATGCGAATCTCCCCGAGGACCAAGTCATTGAGCGCATCATGGACTCTCCCGAATTCAATTCGTTTATCGAAACCTTTTACTCGCAGTGGCTGGATTTAACCGAGGGAAGCAAAAAGGGGGTTGAGGGTCGTTACAGTCGACATGTCAGGCCCTACGTCTTGCAGGAACCCTACGAGTTCATCTCCCACCTTTATCGGGAGAACCTATCAATGATGAACCTCATTCATTCTGACTTCCTCCTTTTAAACGTTCCCCTTGCCACCTATTACGGTATTCCGGGAGTCAAGAGCACGGGGAAACTGGTGAAAGTGGATCTTCCGCCCGATTCTCACCGTGGTGGCGTACTTACGATGGCCCTGCCCATGATCGCCCAGGCAGAGGACAACGGACAATCTCACCCGATACGAAGAGGAGCATGGATTGTGGAACGGATATTAGGAAGACAACTGCCGCCACCACCGAAGACAGTTAAATTCCCGGACCCGGACAGCATTCCGGGATTCCATTCACTTTCCATCAAGGAGCAGCTGAAAATACATATGACCCATGAGTCTTGCGCGGGTTGTCACAAACGGGTCGATCCCTTCGGCATTCCCTTTGAAAATTTTGATGGCTATGGCCAGTGGAGAATCAATGTAATCGAACGAAATGCCATGTTGATAAAGGAAGTTCATCAACGCGGGGCAGCTAATCCCTCGACGAATATCCAGGGGATTCCAATAGCCAATGCGATGGACCTCAAGAGGTACCTGCTTGGCAGGGAAGAGGAATTAGGCAAATCCATGATTCGCCATATGCTTACCTATGCCGTGGGCAAGGGGATTTCCCGTACTCACGACGAGTTGATTCACGACATCTATCTCCCGTTC
This sequence comes from uncultured Opitutia bacterium, assembly GCA_913046175.1. Classification (GTDB taxonomy): domain Bacteria; phylum Verrucomicrobiota; class Verrucomicrobiia; order Opitutales; family JABJCN01; genus JABJCN01. Next base: position 1,123 of record CAJWSN010000106.1, on the reverse strand, counting down.
AAGGAATCGGGATTCCAATCAAGAAAGCTGATCCACTTGATCATTCAATCTCCCTTGTTTTAATCAGTTTTCAGGTCATATATTACCTTATCGATTTCATGAAGAACAAGTTTCCCATCTCCCGCAGGCATTTTCTTCATGGCCTGGGAGCGACCTGCTTCCTGCCCAGGCTCAATGCCATGCCTGCATCTGCCGGGCCCAGCAAACGCATATGCGCCATGTTTCATCCTTTCGGGGTTTCCCTCCCCTTGGGCATAGGCAAGAGGCAACGCGGCAACAGGGAGGAACTCAGGAAATGGCAATGGTTCCCGGAAAAACCCGGAAAACTGAACCAGCTCAAGCTTGCGGATAGTTTCAAGTCGCTGGAGGAGGTTAAGGATCAATTCTCCATTTTGGGTGGTTTGTCACACCCTCAATGCCGATGGATGGCGCACTCAATGGGGGATATTTATTTAACGGGGGCAGCCTACACCCAAGCCAGGCACAATCACCAGTCAATGGATCAAGTGGCTGCAGACCATCTTGGCAAGAGCACCCGGCTGAAATCCCTCGTTCTCTCGGCAGGTGGAACAGTCGGCGTAAGGAAACGGATCATGACACTCTCCTGGGATGGTTCAGGCAACCCGATTCCTGCCATCAACAGCCCGCGAAATGCCTTTGAAATGCTGTTCGTGGGGAATGCGAAAATTACCAGGGAAGACCAGCTCAAGCGGCTTTATAACAAAAAGAAGATCGTGGACGTCATTCTTCAGGACTACAGGAGCCTGCAGCGCAAACTGGGCAGGCAGGACCTTGCCAAAATGGATGAATACCTGACCGCGGTAAACGAGCTGGAAACGAAGATCATGAAAATTGAAAAGTTTTCCAACAAGGCGCTACCCAAGGTGGATCGCACCGTGGATGACTACAAGCACCTCAAGGAGTGCACCCCTGAGGAATACTACGACATGATGTATGACCTCATCCACCTGGCTTTTGAAACCAACCAGACCAACGTTGCCACCTTCATGATCGGCTCCGAGGAAGCGGGCGACCTGATGGCTTATTTCTCGGCCAGGCAGGTGAAGGGAAACATTCACAAGTTCACCCATACCAACAAGTTCGAACAACTGGGTCTTTGGGA
>CAJWSN010000105.1 GCA_913046175.1 uncultured Opitutia bacterium | reverse complement strand
TTTCATCAATTACCGTCTGAAAACCGCCGTCGGTGATATCGCTTAAGGGCGAGACCGATAATTTATGACGCAGTAAGCTTTTCGGACTCATCACGATCAGGGGCTTGCGGTAGGGCCGCAACATTTGCCGGCGCAGCATATGAAACATCTGGGCCGGCGTAGTGGGGTAGCAGACCTGCATGTTGTTTTCCCCACAAAGTTGCAGGTATCGCTCGGGCCTCGCTGATGAGTGCTCGGGTCCCTGACCCTCGTACCCGTGAGGTAACAGCATGACAATGCCACTGGGTTGACCCCACTTGGACTCCCCACTTGCAATAAATTGATCTATGATGACTTGGGCACCGTTTGCAAAGTCTCCAAACTGAGCCTCCCAGATGGGCAGCATCTCCGGATAATCCTGGGCGTAACCGTAGTCAAAGCCAAGAATTCCCGCTTCTGACAGGCTGGAATTGTAGACGCAGAACTGGGCCTGTTTCTGGCCAAGGTCGAGCAATGGTACATAGCGCTCACGGGAATTGATGTCGTAGTAGGCGGCGTGTCGATGGCTGAAGGTTCCCCTTTCGCTGTCCTGACCTGAGATTCGTACGGGTGTGCCTTCCAGCAGCAGGGTACCGTAGGCCAGCAATTCCCCGAACCCCCAGTCGATGCCCTCACCCTTCTCGAACACATCCCGTTTGCGATCCAGTTGCCTGCGAATCTTTGGGTTGATCTTGAAGTGCTCGGGAACCGTGACCAGTGCCTTGGTTACGGTCTTAAGCCGGGCCTTCGTGACAGATGTCTTCACTTTCTTAAAGGAGAAAGGGAGGATGTAGGTGCTGCTGGCTTTGCTGCGCTCAATCGGGATTTTCCGGCGTTTTTTCTTTTGTTGTTTCTGGAAGAGAGCCTCCAGGTGTTCCTGGAATTCCTTTTCCAGTTTTGTTGCATCCTTTTCTGTGATGTCTCCATCTTTAACCAGCTTCTTCACAAGAACCTGGCTCGCCTGAGGGGTTTCAGCGATCTTGCGGTAGAGAACGGGGTGCGTAAATGCAGGTTCATCCGCCTCATTGTGACCGTGCCTGCGGAAACAATTGATATCGAGAACGACATCTTCACCGAATTCCTGCCTGTAGGCAAGGGCTAGCTGGGCCGCCATTGTGACTGCAAGGGAGTCGTTGCCGTTCAGGTGGAATATTGGCACCTCGATCATCTTGGCGATATCTGTACAATATTCGCCTGATCGTGAATCCTCCGGGTCAGTGGTAAACCCGATCTGGTTATTGACGACGATGTGAATGGTGCCCCCGGTATGGTAACCCTTGAGTTTGGAGAAATTGAATACCTCCGCCACGACACCTTGTCCTGCAATGGCAGCATCTCCGTGGACGAGGATGGGCAGGACCTTCTTCCTTTCCAAGTCATTGCGCAGGCGTTGGCGTGCCCGTGCCTTGCCCATTACGACAGGGTCCACGGCTTCCAAGTGGCTCGGGTTGGCAGCCAGGCGAACTTCCACCTCCTTGCCGGACATTGTCTTTGTGGCGTTGTTGTAACCGAGGTGGTATTTCACATCGCCATCTCCATGGATGGCTCCCGGGAAGTGGTTGTCAGCAAACTCCTCGAAAATGAACTCGTAGGATTTCTCCAGGATATTGGCGAGTATGTTGAGACGGCCCCGGTGTGCCATTCCCATGACAATTTCGTCGACCCCGTGTTCTGTACATCCCTGGATGATTCCGTCCACGCAGGGAATGAGGGCCTCTCCACCCTCAAGGGAAAACCGTTTCTGGCCTACGTAATGAGTGTGAAGGAAGTGCTCGAACAGCTCGGCTTCCCGCAATTTTTTCAGGATGCGAATCTTTTCCTTGTGCGTGAATTCAGGCTGGTTCAATGTGGGTTCCATCCTGGATTGGAGCCATCGACGCTTGCGTGTTTCCTGAATATGAAGGTACTCGACCCCAATGTTTCCACTATAAGTTTCCCTCAGGTTGCTGAGTAGTTGCTCCACCGTCATCTTCCGGCCGCCAAGGTAGTTGCCTGTGTCGTAGACTTCCTGGAGGTCCGATTCCTCGAACCCAAGCCTTTTCAGTGAGAGCCTCGGGTTGTCGGGGGTTTTTTTTGCAAGCGGATCTATCGTGGCCTGGGTATGCCCGATTGACCGGAAGGCGTAGATGGCTCCGGTGAAACGGGCCTGCTTGCGCGGGTCTACGGGGTTGTCATCTAAATCCGGATTCGGTTCTCCGGGAGGGGAGCCGTTGGCAAGAGCGAGCTCGAATCCTTCGAAAAATGCCCGCCATTCACTGTCCAGAGAATCCGGTTCCTTCTGCCAGCGTTCATACTGGGACTCAATCAGGTCTGCATTCCATCGAGTTGCAAAATTCAGGTTTTTCATCGAGTACTTTCTCTGGCCCCTTAAAAAACGTGGAGATTAATACCGTTAACTGAATTTAAAAAAACTCAAAATGGAAGAACTGCTTGAATGCCTTGGGATTGTGCTACATGGCCCCCAACGTGATGGACCCACATTGAGGGAGGCATTGTTGAAGATTGACCGGATTCTACTCGATGCGAAAGAAGGTTTGAACCCTCGCCTGAGACATTTTCTTGAGAAACGCAGCTACACGAAGGCTTGGGAATGGCTTCAGGAGGAATAATCCTCAATAGTTTTTCGAAGCTCGACTGGAGTCAGGAACTACTTGCCGTGGGAAGTTGAATCCTCCTTGAGATTGAGTTCCTTTTCACTACTGATCTCAGGTTTGGTCTCAGGCTCCGCTTCCATTGCCGTACGAATGTCATCCTCGATTTCCGTGCTGGCCTTCTTGAATTCCTTGATCGATTTGCCAAAGGAACGGAAAAGATCAGGAAGCTTCTTGGGTCCAAAAAACAATAGGATCACCACAAAAATAAGGGCAATCTCCATTCCACCAAGGCCTTGAATAAATCCAAGTGGGAGTAAATCAGTTTGCATGTTCATGTTTTCAATTAATTAATAGGCTTGTGTTGCGTCTTTTGCAATTAAAACCTGTGAGGCATCAAAGTGCTTGGGCAGTGGCCGACACGGCAAATGAGGTAAATGCCCACAAAATTAAAAAGGTTGCTGATTAAAGAGATTCCCCTCATTTCGTCAACCTGACATTTCTGATCAATGAAAGGCAATGCGTATGTTCAGGAAGACAAGGGAGCTTCCAGTCTAGTGGATCACGTCGTTGAACTTGTTTCCACCGTTGGGCACCGGCCTACTTGGGACGAGTACTTCATGGCCACGGCATTCCTTATTGCCACGCGTTCAAGTTGTGACCGCCTGAATGTTGGGTGCATCCTTGTTTCCGGTGGGGAGCACAGCAATCGGGTCATCGCAGCCGGTTACAATGGTTACCTCCCAGGTGCGCCGCATGTTTCACGTGTGAGGGCCGGCCACGAGCAGGCAACTGTGCATGCAGAACAGAACGCAATCTGTGATGCCGCGAGGCGGGGTGTCAACATTGGCGGGGCTGTTGCGTATGCAACCCATTTTCCCTGCATCCATTGTGCAAAGACTCTGGCTGCTTCAGGAGTGGGGATGGTCAAGTACCGTTTCGACTACAAGAACGACGAACTGGTTCCTGATCTTTTTAAGGAGAGCGGAGTGGTTCTCAAGCAGCTTTGATTGCAGATGCGCAACCTTGAGGAACAGCCGGAGAACTTTTCAGGGAATCTTCTTGTTGCCAAGCCCAACTTGCTGGATCCCAACTTTCATCGATCGGTGGTGTTGCTTTCGATGCATTCGCCGCAGGAAGGAGCCATGGGAGTCATCATTAACCGTCCAACCGGGAAGACCCTCGGTCAGCAAAACCCAAGCTTTGAATTCTCACCCCTTTCGGATATCCCGGTTTTTCATGGGGGGCCGGTGGCTACGGACCAGTTGATGCTTGCGGCATGGCGTTGGCCTTCTGAACTCCATTCCTTCGAGATGCATTTCGGGTTAACCGAGAACAAGATGGAGGAGATGCTCGACTCGGTTCCACAATTGGAGGCACGTTGTTTTGCCGGTCATTCGGGATGGACGGCCCAGCAACTGGAAGAGGAAATCCAACAGCATGCCTGGGGCCTTAGTTCCATGAGGTTTGATCTCCTCCGGAAATTTCAGGGCATTGACCTCTGGAAGCGCCTTGCCTGCCTCGTTGACCCCGATTTGCGCATTGATGTGGAGGCTCCGGATGATCCATCAATGAATTGATGGAATTTTGATTTCCAGAGATTCTCTTTTCATGAATCTCTCATCCTGTATTTCGGGTTGTCAATCATTCCAGTGAGCCTTGATTAAACGTACAGAATAATGTTGACTCAGGCCTGCTTCATCCCGATTTTTTCGCGCTTAATGAAAGCTGTATCCTCCTTAAAAACA
>CAJWSN010000104.1 GCA_913046175.1 uncultured Opitutia bacterium | reverse complement strand
CCAAGTATTTCATAACCCTTGGATTGAAGAAGGTCGGCTCCCCAAAGCTGGTTTCTTGGGTATAATTTAGAGGCGACCTGTTGTTCACGCCCCTCTGCATCCGGATGTACGTATGCGATTTTCATGGGGAGGGCATGCGCCTTGCCCGCGACTTTTCCAAGGCCGTTTGAGCCATTTGCTGGAGTTTGTTGGAATCAAGGTTTCTTGAGATATGATATACGGGAACCTGACCGTAATACTGTGACCATCCAGTAAAGGAACTTTCTGCTGCAATCATTCCGTCGCAGGAGGCGAGGGCACACAGGTTTTCCGCCGGATGCCCGGATCGAAAGTAGAAAGTGTGGTGTGCAAAGAGTGCGGGATTTTGATCCTCATCTGATGCGATGAAGAACCCCACCCTCTTTCCCTTGAGTGTTGCCACTGCCTGGTCCATCAACTGAATGTAGTCTTCGGTTTCATGATAAAACTGTCCGCCCTGCCAGGACTTGAAATCCCCGTGTCGGATCACTACTCCAAGGACAACATCCACTTGACCCCGCAAGTTATTGATTGGCTCCTCGATAGCTGGAAGTAAATCCCTGCGTGGACGAAAATAGCGCTGAATGGCAGGGTATGCATCGACGATGTAGCGGCAGGTGTTGTTGTAGACAAATCCACGGATAAAGGTCACGGGTCTTGCAATGAGCCGGTCGAGGAAGGAGGGGTCCGCTATATCCGGACCTTCAGGCCGGAGGTCGATAGTCTGGAAGACCGGGTTTTCCCGATTTAACAACCGGATGGAGATGCGTTCTATACTCTGGCGGAGGAATTCCTTACAACCCGATTGCAGGCAAAGCGGTTCGCTTGGTTCTGGGAAGCGTACAAGTGCATCACGGTAAGTTCCTTCGAACAAATTCTCATAATCATGAAACCCTGGGTTTAGAAGTATTGCATCCTTTTCTTTAGCCCATGCAATGAGATGTGCACCAAGATACAGACGGTTGCCAATGCGGCCAAATTGTGAGGCTCCAATGAGGAGGGGTCTGCCTTTTTTGCGTTGGAATGCATGTAGCAATGCACAGGTGCACCAATCAATTCCGAAGTTTAAATTCTTTTGCAGCAACTGAATCCCCCGTCCTTTCCCTAGTGGCGTTTTAGGACGCCATCAGTCGACAGGTTGCACCCTGTTTTGTTGGAATCCTGATGGATTATGCCCATTTGTTTTTTCGAAAGCCGGATGGAATGGATGTTTGTTTTGTTCATCGGGCAGAGTTTTGCAGGAATCCGGCCCGAAGTGAATTCCTTAATGGTGATCAGGACTCAGGTCAGCAAAGAACATCACAGGGAAGGGGGAATCTGGGAATGGACTCTTCTTCCAGTGCTCTATGGGAACAGGAAATTTCTTTTCCAGAAATTCCTGGACCCCGATGTCTTTGCTTTGGACGACATTTTTTTCGACGGCCACAAAAATTCTTATCGGTTCACTTGTGTGGTAAGGGTGATTGCCTTGCTGTTCGAGCCCTCCATTTAGGATGAATGGGATCGGGACCACTCTTCCTTCAAACCCCTTGGTTCGGGATCCATTGCCATTGAGCACGAAGGTGATGTGCTTGGCCTCCGGGTTTTGCATGATCCATTTTTGTACGGCCTGTGGATGCTGCCCGACATTCATCGGCTTGCTTGTGGTTCCCCTTCTGGCATGTAATCGAAGCGACCAGACATTGGGGAAGATGCAAACCCAGAAGAGCACCAGTAGCATTATGTTTCGGGTTGCAGATTTGTTTCTGAAGCTTGTTTTGCTGAACCAGAAACCCAGTAGCACCGCTTGAAAAACCAGTGAATAAGGTATCATGTAGCGGTAGTTGTCCTTAATGATGAAATTGAAGTTTGCCTGGAGGGAAAGATATGCAAGAATGGCCAGGGGGACAAAGGTCAGGCACACAAGTAAAGCCGTATGAAGAGAATCCTTGTTGTCAGCAAAAGATCGTATCAACCACAGGGCGATCATGGTCATCGGCAGACACAAGAAGATCAGGGCCCAGACGTGACCGTTGGTTGCAAGTTTTTTATAAAAAAAATGGGAGAATTTATGATCCTGACGTGCCATGTGTGCTGACATGGTCGTCAGTATATTACCTCCAAGAATATATCCGGGCCCGGCTAGAAGCGAGAAGGGGAGTTGTTCTGGGGATGCAGTCGCGCTGAAGTTTGGCCCATATACCATGTCGATATAAGAATTATCCCCAATATTTGTTTTTTTGCTGTAACCAAGCGCGTCATCTCCCGAACGAACCCGGTTGTGGTGGTTCAGGGTTAAAAATGGGGCGATAAATCCGATCGAGTATACGGCCATGATGGCAATTCTTCGACTGAACAGTATCTTGCGCAGCAGGAGGAAGATGTAGAGGCCCGTGAAGGCGGCCAGGGTTGCACCGGCTACGAACCACGAATACTTGATGTAATATAACCCACCAGTACCAAGGCCTAGCAACAGAAACAGGGACAACTCAAAGCGACTCCCTTTTTTCCCGGCTTGTATTTTTTGCAAAAGGCTTAGATTGGCAATTACCAGCCAGGGGAATGCTGCCAATCCCAGATTGTCAGCCGATGTTGGAGAACCGATTCCAAGCCCATCGCGGCACAGGGGGGCCAATCCAAGGCACGTGGCGAATGCAAGGCGGGCTGAGAGGACCAGCCCCATTTTTTCGGCCAACCTCAGGAACCCCAATCCGCCACAAGCGAAGGCAAGCAGCATTAGAATTCTTGCCGCCCAGCCAGGGGATAATCCTGCCTTCATTAACGGTAGGAGCAGAATCATGGGGCCTGGCGGGTACCAGACAATAGGGTCAACCCTGTCCCTTGCCAGATCCCAGTCCTTGATGGGTTGGCTCAGGGAATTAAACTCCGCTACTTCACCGTCGACAAATTGTCGAAGACCCTCCATCTGGTATCCCAGGTCACCGTCCGCGGTTGCCGGTTCCGCGAGATAGCTGATGAAGACCAGTGACAGCATGCTCAAGAAGAGGGATGCCGGAGCGTTTGAACCTCTAAATGGATAGAGATTTTCGGGTCTTAAAAATCTTGCAGCACGCAGGGCAAAGAGACCGAGCCCTGTCGTTCCCAGGATGAAGACCAGCTTCTTTCCGCTCCAGTAGAGAATAGCAGGATCCTTGCTCCTTAGCAGTGCTGCATCCACTGCATATGTCAGCAATATCACCCCCACACCCCAACAGAGGACAAAGAGTAGTTTTTGCCTCGCCAAGATGTTATTTGTCACGAGTGAAATAGTTTACGCAGTTTCATCAGGCCGCGTTGTAGTTTATTTGGATGCTTTTGGAACAGGCGTTTCTCGAGAAGCAGGTTGAGGTCTTCCTGTAGGGAACTGTCTGGGTGATGGACAATTTCTTCGTCGAAATCCTGATTTATGGGAAGGTTCGGTGCGATTCCGTCTCCCGTGTGCGTTGCGCCCTTACCGAAGCCGATGTTCGTCACAAGGTTTCGGTGGGGGGAAATGGATCGTCCTCCTTGGCTCCAGGCAGCGTAGACCCAGTGATAATCCCAAGTCCATGGGTCGTTATTTTCGTGGTGCAGATCAAAAGTCTTTTCCCATTCAGAAATCGCGTTGTGGAGGTGAAGGTTTTTTTGCAGGAGGCCATCCTTTTTGTGTCTTGGCCAATCGTGGAGTTGCATGTCGTAGTGTTGCCAGGCCCTTCTCCAGGTGGCCCACCCCCAGATTGCAGGATGTCGGTTGAAGTAGTAGGTGTGTTGTTGGTCCTTGCACAGGTCGTGAATGAAATTGGTTCCGCTGATGTGAAAGACTCTTTCGTCCTTTCTCCATTGTTCCAGCAGGTTTTCACAGAACTTGAAAAAGAAGGGGGAGGGGAGTGTGTCATCCTCAAGGATGATGGCCTCTTCCACCAACTTAAAGGCTTCGGTGATGCCGGTCGAGACACGTTTGGCCACGCCAAGGTTTGTGTCGGAGTAGCTTCGTGTTACCTCGCATTCCCAGTCAATGTGGTCCACTACCTTGCGGGACTGCCTGCACAAGTCCTCATCCTCGTGCCCTCTTGGACCATCTGCAACCAGGATCAACCTCCGGGGTCTTGCGCGCCTGATTGCCTGAAAGACTTTGGCCGTGGTTTCAGGACGCCTGAAAAAAATAAATACGACTGGTGTATGGAGCGGCATTTGCTATGCCTTTTTACGGTGATCAGCAGGTGGTGTTTCGTTCGTTCCAACCCTCTACTATCTCCTCAAAGATCGCTTGAAGGGGAATGGTTATGTCCCATTCAGGGTAATGCGCCCGCATTTTACGCAGGTCGCTGTAGTAGCAGATGTGGTCACCGATCCGATTCTCATCCACGTAGCTGTAGAGCTGGGATTTGCCAGTGATGGACTCGGAGATCTGAAAGGCTTCCAGCACGGAGCAGGAA
>CAJWSN010000103.1 GCA_913046175.1 uncultured Opitutia bacterium | reverse complement strand
CCTAAGTGCCATAGAAAAACTAAGAATAGTCGCTATGGGATTTGCTATTCCTTGAATTTGGGTAAAATTCTACAACAAGCTGAGTATGCCACGCATCAAAGAAACAACCATTGAGGAAGTCCTCACCCGTGCCAATATTGTTGACGTTGTAAGCACCTATGTATCCCTAAAACGAGCCGGCTCAGAATATCGTGGACTCAGCCCGTTCAATGAAGAAAAAACCCCATCCTTCTTCGTGAACCCGGAGAAGAACTTCTACTATTGCTTTAGCAGCAACGAGGGGGGGAACGTGGTTTCATTCCTTGAAAGGATGGAGAATCTTACCTACCCGGAAGCCATTGAACTTCTGGCCAGTCGCTTCAACGTCCCCATTGAATATGATATTGGTTCACGAGCTGAAGGAGAGACCATGTCCTTGAAAAAGGAACTTTTGGACGTACATGAATATGCAACCAGCTGGTTCGTGGACCACTTCATGGCAGATACTGATGAAGGCCTTTTCATCCGTGAATATTGGACGAAACAGCGTAATTTTTCCCTCGATTTGGCCAAAGAGTTTCATATCGGCTATGCTCCCGCTGGTACCGAAACTTCTTTGGGGCAATACCTGCAAAAAAAGAAGTTCTCCCAAAAGGCCATGGAGGAATGTGGCTTATTCTTTGAGCGTAGAGGTCAATGGATTTCACGCTTTCGCGGACGACTGATGATCCCTATTCGAAATTTGCAGGGACATGTAATTGCATTTACCGCTCGTCAGACAGAGAAGGTTCCGGCCAGCGACAAGTCACGTGAGGCCAAGTACATCAACTCCCCGGAGACCCCTCTGTTTCAAAAAGGCAAAACTCTGTTTGGACTCCATCATGCCCGCTCGCATTTGAAGCAACAGGATGAAACCTTCCTGCTTGTAGAAGGCCAACTGGATGCAATGCGATGCTGGGAGCAAGGATTGCACCATGCCGTGGCACCCCAAGGGACAGCACTTACCGAGAGTCAGATCCATCTGCTGAAAAAGTACACCCCTCGGCAGATTCACTGCTTTCTGGATGGGGACGTGGCTGGTCAAAAAGCCGGGTTTAGGATTCTTCCACTCTGCATCAAGGAGGGATTGGATCTTTTCTTTCTCCCGCTCCCCAAAGGGATTGACCCGGATGACTTCCTTAAGGAACGTGGCCAGGAGGGATTTGAAGACCTCGTGGCTAGAAAAATCCCCCCCATGGAGTTTGCCTTGAATTTCCTATGCCCGACTGGTGACTTTTCTTCCCCAGTGGAAAAGGGCAACACGCAGAAAAAACTCTTTGAACTCGTGCAGGAATCAGATTCCGAGACGACGCAAAGTGGGTATCTTCAACAAATATCTCGTCTCCTGAAAGTGGATGAGGCGTCAGTCCGCACAGACTATGGCAAGTTCAAGAAACCCACGGGGCCCGCTTCATCTTACAATACTTCAAGTGAAAACAATAACGGGGAGAGATTGACAAACGTCAATTTTGACATTCTCTGCCTGATTCTCCTGCATCCGGAAGTCGGCGAAAGTGTTGCTTCAAAACTGAATCTTGAATGGATCGATTCAACAGCCCATCATTCCAAGTTATTGCTCAATATCCTAATTGAAATCAAGGAGGGTGTGTGGCAGGTCGGTGATCGACCGGATGAATTACTCAAATCCGACGAGGAAAAAAACGTCTTTTATAAAATCAACAGCCTGAAAGAACTTCAGGAACCGGAAATAAAATCAAAGGAATGCTTGAGAATCCTTGAACGTAATTATCTCAAACGCGAACTAGATGCCATTAAATCCCAAATAGCTGAAAATCCAGATTCCATGGGGAAATTAAAGGAAATCCGTAGAAAGCTCAATGAACTCCGGTAATCCAGCCACCCAGGAAGCCATCGCTATCAGCCTGTAAATTTATGCCGAGGAAAAAAGAAACCAAGAACCCCCCCCAAAAAAAAGGGGGACGTACCAAGACCTCAACCAACAGGACAACCAAATCGTCAAAACCAAGACAAACGGCCAAGTCCAGCAAGAGATCATCAGGCTCCGCAAAAGGAGTGAAGAACCCCAAGACTGCAAGCAAGGCAGGCAGTCCCGCAAAAAAAAGGATGACAAAGGTTACTGAGGGGAAGAAAAAAAAGTCCCAAAGGTTGCCCAAGGCAATCCCTAAAAAACGCAAGGAACCAGCCTCTAAAGCTGCCGCGGGCAAGAAAAAGGCGGCTGCGCCAAAGAAAATAACTGCGGCAGAAGCTCCAAAAAAACGCGGGAAACCCAGGAAACCTGGCGCAGCCAAGGCAGCAACTCGTCGAACAAAACAAGTCACCCCGAAGAAGGCCGTTGCGGCAGAAGCTCCAAAGAAACGCGGAAGACCCAGGAAATCTGACGCGGTCAAGGCGATGCCAGTTGACGCTCCAAAAAAACGTGGAAGACCTCCGAAGAATGTGGGTGCAGGGAATAATCAGGAACCTGAAAAAAGAAAACGGGGACGTCCTAGAAAATCTGATTCCATCGCGGAAACAGCTCAATCTTCAACGACTGCAGAAGTACCCACTAAACGCAGGCGAGGCAGACCCAGAAAATCTGAAACCCTCACCACCGAACAGAAACAGGAGCAACTTAACGAAAAAATCCGGCACCTGATCAGTCTCGCAAAGAAGCAAGGCTACCTGACGAATCACGACATTAGCAAGATTCTGCCAAAGACCCTCGACCAACCTGAAGACATTGAGAATGTGATCTCCATCCTCGAGAATCTGGAGATTGAAATCATCGATGTGGATGAGGTCGAGTCCCACCAGCAAAAGATTGAGAAGACCCAGGAAAAAGAGTTGCAGGCCTCGCAGTCTGACATCGTGGATGACCCGGTTCGCATGTATCTGAAGCAGATGGGGCAGGTTCCCCTGCTAACACGCGAGGAAGAGGTGGCCATTTCAAAGCGTATAGAGGCCGCCGAGCAAAGGGCAATGGCCATTATCCATTCCTTGGCTACAGCCAACGAATTCCAGTATGAACTTGCCGTCAAACTGTTGAACAGGGAAGAGCGTTTCGATCGCCTGGTCCTCGACAAAAAAATAGACAGTCGTGAGAACTACTTCAAGAACCTCGCCAAGCATACTGAGGAAATGGTGAGAATTATCGCCAAGGTAAACAAAGCCTGGAGTGACAAGAAAAATGCGAGAAAGGAGCCAACGAGAGAAAAACGCGCCATAAATCGATTCAACAAATATCAGGAAAGTCTCAAACCCATACTGAGAAAGCTCTGCTTCAAGGTGAAGATTTTCGAGGACTATCTGGAAAACCTCAGCCATCTTCTGCGCCAATGCGAAAAGAATCTGGATATTACTAGCGGAGCCAGGCTTGCGCGCACAGGCGTAAAGCCAAATCGCTCCACTGTAATGAAGGCCCACAGTGCCCTGAAATCAGCCATGGACACCTTGAAAATGAATCCGGCTGACTTCCTCGTTCAGATTCAGGAAATTCGGCGGTACATGCGTGAAGGGCACAAGGCCAAGACCGACATGATTGAGGCAAATCTTCGACTCGTCATCAGCATTGCAAAGAAATATACCAACCGTGGACTCTCCTTTCTTGATTTGATTCAGGAGGGCAACATGGGACTGATGAAGGCTGTCGAAAAATTTGAATATCGACGGGGGTATAAGTTCTCAACCTATGCCACCTGGTGGATACGACAGGCAATCACCCGCTCCATAGCAGATCAGGCACGAACCATTCGTATACCGGTCCATATGATCGAGACATTAAACAAGGTCATACAAATCCAGAAGCAACTGGTTCAGGAACTGGGTCATGAACCCACCGCGGAGGAAGTGGCGGAAGAAATGCAAATGCCCATGGAGCGTGTCCAGCAGATCATGAAGATGGCCCAACAACCCATCAGCCTGCAAAGTCCCGTCGGTGACAGCGATGACACTAATTTCGGCGATTTTATTGAAGATAAGGGAGCAGAAAATCCCTACGACATGACTGCATACGCCCTTTTACGGGAGAAAATCACAGATGTACTCGACAGCCTGACTGAGCGAGAACGTAGCGTCCTCTCCCTCCGGTTCGGACTGCAGGACGGATACAGTCGCACTCTGGAGGAAGTGGGGCAGAAGTTCAAGGTCACACGTGAACGCATTCGACAAATTGAAGCAAAGGCACTGCGTAAAATGCGACATCCAACCCGCATCCGTCAGCTTCATGGCTTCTTTGAGGAGGACAAATCCAAACGGTTGAAAGGCAAGCGTTAACCTGGGTTGAACTGACCGCATTCTCCCAAGCATGGCGAATCTTAAAGAGATCACCGCATTCTGCGATGAACGAACCCGCAATGAGGAAATTCAAGACTTTCCAGGTGCCTGTAACGGACTACAGGTCCAAAGTGAAGTCTTGTTGCTTGTACCAATTTTGTTTCTCTTTAAACTGTCTAT
>CAJWSN010000102.1 GCA_913046175.1 uncultured Opitutia bacterium | reverse complement strand
CCAGGAAATGGATGGGGTGACGGGAGGAGCCACCAGCAAGTCCTTTCTGCTGCATTACAATTTCCCGCCGTATTCCGTTGGGGAGACTGGCCGATTCGGCTTTACAAGTCGACGCGAGATTGGACACGGTGCCCTGGCCGAACGTTCCCTCCTTCCCATTATTCCAGCCGAGGACGAGTTCCCGTATTGCATTCGCCTGGTTTCGGAGGTGATGGAGTCCAATGGCTCAACTTCCATGGCAAGTATTTGTGGGGGATGTCTGTCCCTTATGGATGCAGGGGTTCCAATCCTTGCACCTGTTGCCGGTATTTCCGCCGGGTTGGTTACTCAATCCGATGACGACGGGAATATTGAAAAGTACGTGATCCTGACCGACATACTTGGAGCTGAGGATCATTTCGGGGACATGGACTTCAAGATTGCCGGGACTCGAGAGGGGATCACCGGGTTCCAGCTCGATCTCAAGATTCAAGGTCTGCCATTCGATATTGCCCGTGAGGCTATTCAACAGATAACAGAGGCTCGTCACCAGATACTTGACTCCATGGCTGAGGAATTGCCCGAGCCTCGGAATGAACTTAACAAAAACGCTCCACGAATTCACTCGCTGATGATTGATCCGGAGAAAATCGGAGCCCTTATTGGTCCGGGTGGCAAGAATATCCGTCGTATCACTGACACTACAGGCGCGGAGATCGACATTGATGAGGACAACAGTGGTCGCGTGCGCATTTACACTGACAATCAGGATGCGCTGGCTCTGGCAATCCGTGAAATTGAGATTGTTGTAGGTGAAATTGAGGCCGGTAAGATTTACCGGGGTATTGTGCGTGGAGTAAAAGACTTCGGCGCGTTTGTGGAATGTCTGCCCGGCAAGGAAGGTCTTGTTCATATCTCTGAACTGGCCGATTTCCGTGTCAACAGGACGGAGGAAGTCTGCAAACTTGGCGATGAATTGATCGTCAAGTGTATTGGCATTGATGACCGTGGTCGTGTAAAGCTTAGTCGACGTGCTGCCTTGGAGGATCTCAAGGATCGTGAAGACGGCGAAGAAACGGATGGCGGTACCGATGTCCGGGACTCTGAAGATGATGCTGACGATTCCATTAATGGCGACGATTCGATGGCAGGAAACGAAGCGGAAGACCCCGGCGAAATCGAGCCTGGAAAGACTTACGATGGTATTGTGCGCGGCGTAAAGAACTTCGGGGCATTTGTGGAATGTCTGCCCGGCAAGGAAGGCCTCGTTCACATCTCCGAACTGGCTGACTTCCGTGTCAACAAGACGGAGGATATCTGTCAAATGGGTGATGAGATGACGGTCAAGTGCATTGGCGTCGATGACCGCGGTCGTGTAAAGCTTAGCCGCCGGGCCGCCTTGGAGGATCTCGAGGATAGCGAAGAGACGGACAGCGACATCGAAGATGACCAGGATAATCTCGATGACAGTGAAGAATCAGACAACGGCATCGAAGATGATCAGGATGATTTCGATGACAGCGAAGAAGATGATGCTGACGAAGACTCCGGAGAAGACAAGGAATCGTAGGCAATTTTAGCTGTTGAGTGCTGACGCTTCTCGACTGCACACTCTGAAATGCATTTCGACAGGTCCTAGCCTGCTTGATGGGAACTGCTTTTGTCTAACTCACTAAGGTCCCATGAAAAAGCCTCTTGCCCTTGTGACCAACGACGACGGGATTGACTCTTATTTCCTTCAGGTCCTTGTGCGTCGAATGGAGGAACGGTTCACCATCCGGGTTGCTGCCCCTGCACGGGAGCAGAGTTGGGTCGGTCGGGGAATGACCCGTCGTGACCCCGTGACGGTGAAGGAGTTTGCGGGGTTGGATGTGCCGGCCTGGGTGATTGATGGAACCCCGACAGACTGCGTGAACATAGCGTTGGGGTGTTTGCTGGAGGAGACCCCGGACATCGTGGTTTCGGGGATAAACCTCGGCATGAACGTAACGCTGCCAATGATTTTGAGCAGTGGAACCGTTGCGGGAGCACTTGAGGGTGCTTTCTGGGGGATTCCCTCCATTGCTTTCAGTCAAAACATTCCCGCTGATGAGTACGATGCAGTCCGCAAGGTGAAGGGGCACGATCCTTCCCGGGCGCGGGATGATGTGGATGTGTCTTCAGTTATTGCAGTCGGCATGGCTGAAGAGTTGCTTGAAAACCCGTTGGGGCACTTGTCATTTCCCAATGTGAATTTTGCAGCTGGTGTGCAATCGGACACGATGGTAGAAAAAACGCGGCCCGGCTGTCCATTTGTTGGAGGCCTTTTCGCTGAGCCCGATGAAGAGGCAGTCAGCCGATTTCGCTTTGACCACACGGTATTTGACCAGGAGCCTCAGGATACAGACGTTAGCTGCCTGCGACGTGGCCACACAAGTTATGTGATCCTCGACTACTCCATACTTGGAGGACACCGTTCCTGAGGTTAGACTTGATTAATTTCGGTGCCAACTTCACAATCCTCGAAATTTATTTTCACTTCAATACCCTGTACATGAGACACCTTAAGGCATTTACGCTTTTGTTGACTTCCTTGATTCTACAACAAGTCCTGTTGCAGGATGTCGTGGCTCAACAGCCTGCTGGCGCTGCGAATGTTCAGGGTGCCTGGCGCGTCACACACCCCGTCAACGGTCACCTCTATCTCATCGTGCGGGAACAACGCATTGTTTCCTATTTCTGGCAGTATTGGGAGGGCGAGCGAGTGCTTCGTTCGGAGTGGAAGGCTTTTGGGAATGGCATTTATTTTGCACTGGATTCCGGAGACAAGATCATCCTTTCCCGTTCGGATGCAGGTGTGGAGGCTTTCTTCTTTAACCCCGGACGCTCCATGACTGGTGCTCCAGATTTTCGCACATTTGCATTACGGGTGAGTTCGATGGATGTTGGCAAGTGGCATCGCCCCGTGTCCCGAAATGCTTCGAAGACTGGAATTTCAGGTGATGAACAGGTTGACGACAGCTTTTTTGGGACTTGGGAAGTGATTTCATCGCGCGGCTTGCCCTACCACATTGTTGTGGAGCGTGACCGTACAGCAGCCACCAGTTGGCCTCATTCTGATCGGGGAGTTTCTGGAATGCGCGGATCCTGGCAAAGGCAGGGTTCTGAACTGCATATTGTTTGGGACACAGGGCACTATGATATCCTTCGCAAGAATGAAGGGAAGTACCACAAGATTGGCTATCCTCCAAGTGTGTCGTTGGAAAGCGTTGAGCCGGAACCTCAGCCTGCCCTAAAGGTGGAGTGGTTGCCACATGATCCCTGGCGTGCCCTTTATGTCGAGTCCCGCAATAAACCTGCTTCAAATCAGTGGAAATCTGCCAAAAATGCCAGCAAGTTTTTCCGGGGCGACTGGAAACTACTCAGTTCCCCTGGTGAAATGACCAAATTGGAACTGGGGCGTTTTGGTGGCATTCGAGGTGTTCGCAAGGGAAAAGTGCAAAAAGGTGAGTGGAAATGTACTGCTGATTATGCCATTCTGAGATGGGAGGATGGCACTACAGAACTCATTCGCCCATTGGGGGACTATTTCGTGACCATGCTCTATTCCCCGCTCAAGAACCTGGATTCCGTTCCAGACCAGGTTTGCCCGGTTGACCCGCTGAACCGTAAGCGTTGGTTTAAACTGCCGAAGTTGTTTGCTTCAGGGGACAAGTGATTTTGCTCCTTCACTTGTGGAGCTGGCATTAATTTTTTAAATTTCTGTTTTCAGAAATCTAGGTCCTTGGTTTTATATCCATCTACCTGCCCCTAATCACAAACCTGTAAGGTTTTTGGGACCAATCCGGACCGGCATAATCAATTCCCACCCTTGGCATTCGCTCAATATTGACCGGGCTGACTCTTTCTCCGGAACTTTCCATCCACAAGCCAGTCTTTTCCTGGCAGGCTTTCTGATTTAGCGAACCATCAATCTGTAGCGCTTTTGTGATTCGTCCTGGACCACTTACTTTGTCCAGACCACGGAATAGTATGGCAGCCGGATAATTCTCGGCACCGGTGACTATATTCAGAAGCCAGTGCATTCCGTAACAGAGGTACACATACCAATGCCCCGCAGGGCCAAACATCACGTTGTTTCGCGGCGTTTTTCCCTTGTGGGCATGTGATGCCTTGTCTTCAAATCCATCGTAGGCCTCCACCTCGGTGATTACATGGCGCTCAACTTTTCCTTGGATTTTACGGCATAGATGGTTGCCCAGCAACGCCTCCGCTACAATCAGGGTGGGACGATTCAGGAATTCTGCATCCAGAATACCTCCGCTTTTTCTAGATTTCAAAACTTCTTGTTTTTGGTGTCGATGACAAGTGTGACAGGGCCGTCGTTGAGTGTCTCAATTTGCATGTGGGCACCGAAAATTCCTGTCTGTACGGATTTCCCAAGTTGCCTGGCAAGGTTTTCCACGAATGCTTCATACAAGGC
>CAJWSN010000101.1 GCA_913046175.1 uncultured Opitutia bacterium | reverse complement strand
GTGGAGGATTTTGTCGTGAGCCTCAAGAAGTCTGGCATAGCAGAAACTGAGGACCCGACAACTGAAGCATCTCTGGAGAGCCTTTTTGATGCGATTGAAAGCACCCAGCGTAAAGTTCTGCGGGTCATCGTTCGTGCGGACGTCCGGGGCTCTGTTGAGGCTCTGTGCTCCTCTCTTGAGCAGATCAATAGTGATAAAGTGGGGATGGAAATTATCCATTCAGACGTGGGTTTGGTTAACAAGTCAGATGTGGAAGTGGCACAGGCTGCCGACGCCATTATCCTTGGTTTCAATGTAGGCATGGACAATGGGGTGCGGGGCTTGGCCAAACATCATGGTATAGATATTTACCAGAACAACATCATCTATGAGTTGCTCGACTTGGTCACCGACGCCATGGGAGACCTGCTGGATCCGGAGTTGAAGGAAAACAAGACCGGCGGTGCCGAGGTTCGGCAGATATTCCCACTTGGCAAGTCCATGACTGTCGCTGGCTGCATGGTAACCGAGGGTCGAATTCTTCGGGACAAGAAGGCCCGACTTATTCGCGATGGCGAAATCTTATTTGAGAGCCGTGTGGAGACGCTCAAGCGATTCAAGGATGATGTAAACGAGGTCAAGGCGGGTTACGAGTGTGGCCTTCGTTTGGCCGGCTTTAACGACTACAAGGAAGGCGACCTCATTGAGGGTATTGAAATTGAAAAGATTCGAGGCACTCTTTAGGCGTTCCTGAGTCAGTTCCCATCTTCTACCTCGTCCTAGGCAGACCTGGATCAGTCGACACTCATGGGTAAGCGAAAAATACGTGTTAACGAACTGATCAAGCGAGAGATCAGCGAGTTTTTGCATACCCGTTTTCGCTCGGATGCAACCTACATTACAATCACGGATGTGGATGTATCTCCCGATCTGCGGAACGGCAGTGTCTACTATTCCGTGCTTGGAGATGAGAACAGAAAGCTTGAGGTTGAAGAGTTTCTGCGCTCAGTTCGGGAAGAGATTGCACGGGAACTGCCAAGACGTGTGGTACTGAAGTATTTTCCCAAATTGACCTATCACCACGATGAATCCATGGAGAAGGGGCATCGGGTCCTGGAGATTCTTAACACCCTTGAATCTGAAGATGAGCCAGCCGAATAAATATTTCCCCGGGGCTTCGGAAACCTTTCAGCAAGTGCTGGAGGGGACTTTACAGGACCGGAGGATCGCGGTCCTTGGTCATCGTCGACCGGACGGCGATTGCATTGGGTCGCAGGTGGCGCTCTGCCGGGTCTTGACGCAGAATGGAGTTGGGGCTGTGGCGGTGAATGCAGATCCCGCCACCCGATTACTTGTACCCTTCATAGGAGACACGCCTTTCCTTGCATTCGAGGAATTTCAGCCAGAGGGATACGATGCGGTTACGACGGACTGCGCGGACCTGGGTCGCATTGGGGGCGACCTCTCACTGCTCTTCCCGGAGCCTTTATTGAATGTGGACCATCATATTTCCAACACAAAGTTTGCCCAGGTAAACATTGTGCTTGATGACACTTGTGCCACCGCGGAAATCCTGGCGGGTATATTCTTTGACCTGGACCTCAAGGTTGACGCGGTTACGGCCCAGGCTCTTTATCTGGGGATTGCCACGGATAGTGGACAATATTGCTACCCGGCTGAATATCCAAGGGTTTTTGAATTGAGCCAACGCCTTTGTGAGTGTGGGGCTGATCCCGTGGTTGCTGCAGGGCATCTTTATGAGCAGGAAAGCTTTGCCCGCATCAAGCTTTTGCAGAAGTTCTTCAACAGCATGACCTTGGAATGTGATGGCAAGGTATGCATTGGCGTGATTCAGGCAGAGGACTATGTGTCCACGGGGGCCACTACCGAGGACCTTGAGGGTGTCGTTGATTATGCCCGCTCCATCAAAGGGGTTGAGGTCGGTGTCTTGATTGAGGATCGCAATGGCATGATCAAGGGAAGTCTGCGTGGAAAGGGCTCCAAGTATCGTGTGGATCAGGTGGCCGCCAAATTCAACGGCGGTGGCCATGCGGCAGCTGCGGGGCTTAATGTTAAAGCCGACCTGGAGACTTTCAGGAAGGAGCTTTTGGCTGAACTTAAAGTCAGGATTGACGCGGCAGGGTAGGGCCATGAATCAAAATCCTTCAACTGATCCTTCCGGCGTGCTGCTTGTAGACAAGTCTGCGGGCATGACCTCTCACGACGTGGTGGATCGGGTTCGTCGTATCTTTCGCATGAAAAAGGTTGGTCATGCGGGAACGCTGGACCCTATGGCGACAGGACTCCTTATCATCCTTGTTGGCAAAGCGACAAAGGTATCCCAGTACCTGATGAGCCTGGACAAGGAATATGAGGGAACCTTTCGATTGGGGCAGTCCACCGATTCGCATGATGCCGATGGTGAGATTGTGGCCGAGAGGGTGGTGCCTGCTGGTCTTGATGGTGAAACCCTTCGTGAGGAGGCCAAGGCATTTATGGGTGACCAATACCAGACGCCCCCCATGTTTTCCGCGAAGAAGATTGCAGGCCAAACGTTATACAAGCTGGCGCGGAAGGGCAAGACGGTGGAGCGTGAACCACGCTTTATTCATGTATCACGTTTTGAACTGCAGGACATGAAACTGCCGGATGCTGACTTTATCCTGCGTTGCAGCAAGGGCACCTATGTGCGCACTCTGGTGCACGATCTTGGCGAAAAGATTGGCTGTGGCGGACATTTGATCGCCCTGCGTCGGACGGCCATCGACCGTTTTTCGGTCGCGGATGCCAAAACAGTGGATGAATTGAAGCAGATGACACACGAGGAACTGATTCGTGCACTTATCCCTTCTTACCAGGCTGTTCCAAGCCAAGTCATTGCCTGATTGGTTGATTGGCCTAATCTCAAACTGCAATGAATTGCGCCAGGGGGGACAAACGCCTTTCGGATTTTCGGGAAGACTCTGGGCCCCTGCATTTGGCAATCGGGGTTTTTGACGGGGTTCATCTTGGACATCAAGCGATCCTCAGGCAGGCAGTGACTGCTGCGACTGAGGATGCTGGCAAGTCAATAGCCGTTACGTTCTGGCCTCACCCCAGTCATGTTTTGCGTCCACATGACCCAACCCAATTGCTGGTTGACCGTCACATCCGATCCAGGCTCCTGCGGAACGCGGGGATTGACGAGGTTGCCTACGCTGAATTCACACAAGAGTTTTCCCAAATGCCTGCGAAGGAGTATCCCACCCACCTGAAGGATCAACTTCCTTCATTGAAATCGATCTCTGTGGGTGAGGGCTTTCGTTTTGGTCGTGGGCGTTGCGGGGATGTGAAACTTTTTAAAAGCGAGGGGAGTCAATTGGGGCTGGAAATATATCCTGTTCCCCGGGTCGAGATGGACGCTGTCCCATTGAGCAGTTCACTGATCCGGAAGAAGTTGAAGGAGGGGGAAATCTCCGAGGCAAACCGTATGCTTGGATATCCTTATTTTGCCGAGGGCACACTGGTGTCCGGGAAGGGCCTTGGGCGCGAGATGGGGGTGCCCACCTTGAACCTGGACTGGTCTCCAGAGTTGCAGCCCCGGCTTGGGGTTTATGCAGTCCGTGCAAGTTTTCCGGATTTATCAGGTCGCTCAATTGCAGGCGTGGCGAATTACGGTTGCCGCCCCACTGTTGAGCATGGGCTGGATGTTGCACCCATGCTTGAGGTTCACTTGTTGGAAAGTGGGGTGTCAGGCAATCCCGGGGACATTGTGCAGGTGGCCTTTCACCAGTTTATTCGTCCGGAGATAAAGTTCCCTTCTGTGGAGGAACTCGCAAAAAGGATTGAAAAAGATGTGGCAATGGCAAAAACCATCCTTGCCCGTACTTGAGGACATTGATGTCCGCATGCCCTAACTGAATCTTTTATCACCGTCCTTATTTTTTTACATGGTTCAGGGAACCAAGCTCACTCCGATGATGCAACAATACCGCGAAATGCGGGACCAGTTGCCGGCGGATACCCTGCTCCTCTTTCGCCTTGGGGATTTTTATGAGTTGTTTGAGAAGGATGCCGAGGAAGGGGCTTCCATACTGGGGATCACCCTGACAAAGCGGCACGAAATGCCGATGGCAGGAATCCCCTACCATGCGGCGGAGAACTACATCAGCAAGGTCCTCAAGGCCGGGCGCAAGGTCGCGATCGTCGACCAGGTGGAGACTCCGCAGCCCGGCAAACTGGTCAAGCGGGCCCTGACCCGAATCATTACCCCGGGCACGAGCCTGGAGGGCAGCCAGCTTGTGGAGAAACAGAACAGCTACCTGCTTGCGCTGGATTATCGCAAGGGTTTCTTCCGGGCCAGCTGGATGGACCTGACCACGGGAGATTATCAGTTGGCTGCCGCGAAGGATCCGGGGGATCTCCTTCCATTGATTGCCTCCATTGAGCCTCGTGAAGTCGTTCTTCCAGATTCATTCTCGGTGGAAACGCTTGGTGCGGATCATCCGGCAGGTG
>CAJWSN010000100.1 GCA_913046175.1 uncultured Opitutia bacterium | reverse complement strand
TCCTTGGACTTTTCTTGATGTCCGTTTCCATGGGCAATCTCTTTACCGCGGGCGTCAACCATTTCATCCTCAACAAACCACCCTCTTTCACGCCGGATATTGAGGGTCAGTACGAGCTGGAGCTGACCACAGATGACGGGTCAGTAAAGTCCTCGGCATTGGTTGCAATTCGGGTAGTGAAAGAAAAGCCGCCACCTCCACAGAAAAAAGTAATTCCTGAAGGCAAGGCACCACCAACAGTTGATGCCGGACGTCTTGTTGCTACTTCAAGTGGGAAACCTGTCCGAATGTACGGCACGGCAAGCAAGGGTGACTTCCGTGGCAAATTCACATACCATTGGACATTCAGCAAGATTCCGGAATCCAGCCAACTGGACGATGACGCCTTGGGAAACCCAACCACTCGCAATCCAGTCTTTACCCCTGATGCGGAAGGGGATTATGAATTGAAGTTTACCGTCATTGTCGGTGACAGTACTGAAGTTTCCGACACCGTGAAGGTGACTGTAACCGAAGGCAATCTCCCTCCAATTGCTGATGCCGGGGAAGACCGGGTTGCCATACTGCACGAGGTCGTGAAGCTTGACGGTTCTAAAACCTTCGATCCCAATCGGGACGACTTGAAGTACCAATGGCACCTCGTCTCCAAGCCCGAGGACAGCAAACTGACTGACGCAGACCTGGTCGGCAACGAATTCCCGGCTCAAACCTCGAAGCTCAAGGGCGCCAACTACTATTTCTTTTTTTCCGGAATGATGCTTTTGGCGGCGATTTTGTTTGTCCCGGTTGCCCGATGGTACAAGCCCAAGGCTTATCTTCAGGAGGAGCTGGCCGGTGATTAAACTGCCCGGAAACTCTCCATGGCACTTAAGGACTTCCCGGTATGGCAAGCCTCAAGGAGATTGAATCCTTAATAGTCCTCCAGTATTCTTTTCCATAAAAATTCCAAGGTTTCCTGTTGGGGTGTGTCCAATGAGCATGCAAACCCATGCCAGCCAACCTCAAACAGGAGCACGCAACCTGCGGTAATCTTTAAATGAGCCTGCCAGTGGCGGAACCATCCCAGACAAGGAGTTCCAGGCCCTTCACACTCGAGGAAATCTTCGGGGAGTTGGAGAGCCCACTGGTTCTTTATGCCATGAAACTCGTGCAAAACATCGAGACCGCCCAGGATCTTGTTCAGGATGCCTTCCTCAAGCTCCATTCACGGCTTGCTGATGTTCGTCAGCCCAAGGCCTGGCTATATCGCACGGTCCACAATCTTGCCATGAATCACCACCGCAAGTTTAGCCGGGTTGTGCCATTCAGGCAGGAAAGCGAAGATGAGTTTGTTTCAGGTCCTCCCGAGCCTGTTGATGAGGAAGCCCTGCCCGACCAGCAGGTTGAGCACCTGGAGAATGTGGGTTTGGCCATGCTCTGCCTTGACAAGCTCGAGGAGTCGGCACGCACCATTATTCGCCTCAAATTTGTCGAGGAATTATCTTACAAGGAAATCAGCGAGAAAACGGGTCTCACCGTCGGCAACGTGGGCTACAAGCTCCACCACGCCCTCAAGCACCTGGCCTTTGAACTCGCGCAAAACGGGGTCACCCCATGAAAGACGAAAACCTGGAACCTGAAAACCTTTCCCCCCGCGAACAGCTGGAAGCCCGCGTCCTTGCCATGCTTCTTGGTGAAGCGGATGCTGCCGAGCGTGTCGAGCTGGAGGTTCGCCTTGACGGTGACCCTGAGCTCCAGGCCTACCGCGAGCAGATGGAAAAGACCCTCGGCTTGGTCGAGGAATCCGCCCAGTCCCTTTGGTCTGCCGGGGAGCCCGTTGCTCCAAAACTTTCTGAAGAACGCCGGGCCACCATACACAAGACTTGGACCGCCGAATCAACTGTTTCCGCCCCGGAGACCACTTCCCGGTCCTTGATGCAAAAAATACATCCGCTCATTCCCATTGGGATGGCGGCCGGATTGGCCATCCTTCTTGGCGGTGTCTGGCTTCCGCGCCAGCTGGAAAAGGCCGAGGCCAACAAGGTGGCCTTCCAGGCGGACTTGCCGGCTTCTAAACCTGATGACCATGGGCGATGGATTGAAACAGCGGTGGCCACTGATAAAGTGTATGAGAACGAGGAGGAATCACAACCAAGCGATATCACCAAACCTGCAAAAGGGCGTGAACTCTTGCAGAGTAAGGAGAGTGGCTTGATCGACTATGATGGCGATGACCTTGTTGACCCCGGCAAGTATGTTGGTAACAAGGACAATTCCATCAAGTTGGGTGACTCGGGGGGCCAGTTCTCTTTCCATAATGGGAAGGATCGGGCTGACAATCGACCCCGGCATGAAGACTCGCCATTCTCAAGCCCCGCCCCAGAACCTGAGGCTCCTGCAGCAGCACCTGTTCCGATAGCGACCAACACCTCGTTGCTCGCTCGTGATGGGAAGATCTCAGAGGTCACCAGCGGAGGCAGGGATGACTTTGCTCAAGCACCCCGAAAACCCGGCTCGAAATTTCAGTCTGGTAACACCTTCACTGTCGTAACCGATAATTCCGGGAGCACCCCTGCAGGGACGAGCAGTATTTCATCAGGCAAGAAGGTATTGGTTCTGGAAGGTGAAGCTGACGGGAACGCAGCGGAAAAGGCCAGCAAGTTGATGACCAAACGTTCAAATGAAGGAAACCGGCTCGTTGAAGCCAACGAAAAGACGGAGAGCCTGCGGGAGATGCAGGAGTCGAAGCCAACGAAGGTATCCTCTAATGGTTCTCCTCCGCCAAAGAACCTGAAGGTACCATCAATTACTCGGCCCACAACACCTGGAGTGCCTGTGTTGAGGCCGGTTCCCAGGAACCCAGTTGTTTCTGCGCAACCAGACGTAATCCATTACCGTTGGTCTGGTGGCAATGAGAACAAGGAGCGGGAGCTTGCCGATTACGCGAAATCAGACAAAGAGGAGTCCAAGCCGGGTTCGGGTTCCGCCGGTTGGGCCAAGGAGAAACAGAAGCAGGGCCAGCAGCAGACGGGTGAACGTACGAAAGACCTTGATCTTGGACAAGCCAGTCAACTTGAAGAACAGTCCAACCAGGGCCGGCTTGCTCGTCAGACTCCGAAACCCGGTCGCACCACACCCGCTCAGCCAAGTGCCTCCAGTGTGGCTCCGGGACCCTCGGAAACGCCACCAACTGAACCCGTTCAGCCTTCGGCACCCTTGGGCGGGGGTGGGGGTGGATTTGTCGTCATCGAGGACTCACTCACTTTATCCGGATTTTTGGATGCCTCCTACGCCAG
Organism: uncultured Opitutia bacterium; assembly: GCA_913046175.1. GTDB lineage: Bacteria > Verrucomicrobiota > Verrucomicrobiia > Opitutales > JABJCN01 > JABJCN01. The sequence continues at coordinate 1,285 of CAJWSN010000100.1, read as the reverse complement.
TTCATCCGAAAAAAAGAACATTGCGATCGATCCAACGGGTCTGGACCTGGATTCCGCGAACGCACCTTTGGCGAATGGCACCCTGAAACCAAGGACTGAGTCTCTGCCCAACACTCAACTTGATAGGCTTCGTCGCCTCCAGGCCGCAAAGACAAAGGGAGCTGGGGAAGGCTCTTCAACAGTAGATTTTGGCGATGTAACCGACAAATTGAACAACAAGCCTGGGGATGCCAGACTGGAACGACCCATTGATGACGAACTGGCTGCAGCTCCCCGGGGTGATGCTCCTGTTTCCTCAACCCGTTATTACCTTGATGCAGACAAATCCTCAAAGGGCCTGAAAACTTCCGCGAACGAGACCCTGATTGAAACGGAAAAACTTGCCTTGAAAGAAGTCGCGCAGGGATTATCAGTGGCTACCAAGATATCTGATGCCAGCGCAGGATTCACGGAAAAAAGCCTGCGTGACGAAATCCGTCGCGGGACGGGCAGCACAGTCATTGCCGGCATCCCGCCCGCCCCGGTTTCGGTTCCTGACGAGAAGGAAGGGAGGAATGACCAGGGCATTCGGGTTCCGATTGATCTTCCCGAACCCAAGCCTGAGGTGGTCACCGCGAAGAATCCGTACTCGACCTTCTCCCTCAACATAAGCGATGCTTCGTTTCGACTTTCCGAGGCCACCCTCATGAACGGACAGCTTCCGCCTCCCCACGTTGTTCGTGCCGAGGAATTCATCAATGCCTTTGACTACCGGGATTCCGCACCCGCCAAGAATATGCCGTTGGCCTTCGCCTGGGAGCGTAGTCGTCATCCTTTTGCACACAACCGCGACCTCGTGCGCTTTTCCATCCGCACAGCCGCTGAGGGACGTGAAGGTGGCCAGGCCCTCAACCTTGTCCTTGCCATCGACAACTCCGGTTCCATGTGTCAGGAGCAGGCCAACCTCGCGAGGAACTTCCGTCAGTTCGCGGACTCGTTGGAGGCGCTGGACGCCGACATCAACCTGGCGGTCGTCACGACCGACATGAAAGACGAGACCCACCAGGGGCGCTTTCAGAACGTGCCCGCCTTCGTCTTCGCCCAGGACGTGCCCATCGTACTGCCGGGCTACGGCGCACTCACAGCGGACATCTCTTTCGGCGGCAACTTCTTCGCCATCGTGAAATGGCCCGACACGGAGCGATCCATCGGGCCGGAGAACGGCAAGCTGCTGTCGGAGATGGGTTGCCTGGTGAAGGATCAGATCAACGCGAAGATGACCGTGCAGCATCCCGTCGAGACCCAC
>CAJWSN010000099.1 GCA_913046175.1 uncultured Opitutia bacterium | reverse complement strand
CGCAGCCGGCGGCTGGGCGCGGACGTTGCGCAGCAGCACAGCGGCAGCCACAGCCAGCAGATCGTCGGTCTTGGCCCCCGCCGGCTTCGGCTGGCAGCACGCCTCGCACGGGTAGGGCTCCGACTGCCGCCAGACCTTCTTCGCATCGCTGTTGCCAAGCTGGCTGTACCACTTCGCAAACGCTTCAAGCACGAGGTCGCCGTCGAGCACCCCTACCGCGCGTGGCTCGACGACAATGTCATCGCGCTGGGGGATTTGCCCGAGACCCAGGGCAAGCCGCTTTTACAAAGCCACGAGGAGGTACTGCACTGGCAGCAGGTTTTCGGCTACACTTTTGAGGACTTGCGCTTTCTTGTTGGTCCCAGTGCCGATTCAGGTAAGCAGCCCCTTGGTTCCATGGGTAATGATGCCCCGCTTGCCGTCCTCTCGGATCACACACAGACCCTCTACAACTATTTCAAGCAGCTTTTTGCCCAGGTGACCAATCCACCCATCGACCCGATTCGTGAGGAATTGGTCACAGCTACCGTAAGTTTTGTTGGTAGCGAGGGAAACCTCACTGATCCATGTGCAGGGAGTTGCCAGATGATCAAGTACGAGTCACCCCTCATTGATGATTCCCATATCGAACAATTACGCGAAATCCAACTGGAAGGGTTTGGTTCTTTAACCCTCCCGATCCTGTTTGATCCCAATGTAGATGACCGAGCCAAAGCGCTGGAGGATGCCTTGACGGAAGTTTTTGCCATCGCTGATGACGCAATTGAGCAGGGTATGAACATCCTCATCCTTTCGGACAGGGGCATCGGTCCGGAAAAAGGAGCCATTCCGGCGCTCCTGGCGGTTTCCGGCCTGCATCATCACCTGATTCGCAAGGGTACACGCACCCGGGTTTCCATTGTGCTGGAATCCGGTGAACCCCGCGAGGTCATGCACTTCTCCCTGTTGCTTGGTTATGGAGCCAACCTTATCAACCCATATCTTGCATTGGAAACTGTGCGACACCTTTGCCATGAGGGTTCACTCAGTGCAACAGACCCGGAAAAGGCATCGCTTCAATTTATTAAGGCCAACCTTGGTGGCGTGGTGAAAACCATGTCCAAAATGGGCATATCGACCGTGGCCTCCTACAGGGGGGCTCAAATTTTCGAGGCCATTGGCCTCAACCGGAAAATCGTAGACAAATATTTCACCGCAACATCCTCGCGGGTGGAAGGTATTGGGATGAAGGCCATTGCGGATGATGCCTGCGCCCGTCATCGTAACGCCTTTGCCCCTCGTGATGACGAGAAGGCCCAGCCCCTTGATCCTGGTGGGGTTTACCAGTGGCGGGCGACTGGTGAGCGTCATCTTTTCAACCCGACCACCATCCACAAGCTCCAGAAGTCCACCCGCCTGGGAAGCTTCGAGCTTTTTCGTGAATTTTCCGAGGCCATCAACAACCAGTCCCGGGAGATGTTCACCCTTCGCGGATTAATGGAGTTCAAATTTGACGGCTCAAAGGGCATCCCGCTAAATGAAGTCGAACCGGCATCCGAGATCGTCAAGCGCTTCAAGACTGGTGCCATGTCCTACGGCTCCATCTCCAAGGAGGCCCACGAGTCGCTAGCCATTGCGATGAATCGTCTTGGAGGCAAGTCCAATACCGGTGAGGGCGGTGAGGACATGGATCGTTTTACACCAGATACCAGTGGTGACAGTCGCCGTTCAGCGATCAAGCAGGTGGCCTCCGGTCGTTTTGGCGTTACCAGCTTCTACCTTGTCAACTCTGATGAGATTCAGATCAAGATTGTTCAGGGAGCCAAGCCGGGCGAGGGGGGGGAGCTCCCCGGGCACAAGGTTCTGCCTCCCATTGCCAAGACCCGGGGAACCACGCCAGGTGTTGGACTTATTTCGCCCCCTCCCCATCACGATATTTATTCCATCGAGGATCTTGCTGAACTGGTCCATGACCTCAAGAACGCGAACATCCATGCCCGTATCAATGTGAAACTGGTTTCAGCCGTTGGGGTTGGGACGATCGCTGCCGGGGTTGCCAAAGGCAAGGCAGACGTTATACTTGTATCCGGTCATGATGGAGGTACAGGCGCTTCTCCGCGTTCATCCATCCAGCATGCCGGGGCTCCGTGGGAGCTGGGTGTGGCAGAGACGAACCAGACTCTGCTTCTCAACGATCTGCGCAGTCGTGTCATACTTGAAACTGACGGTAGCCTGAAGACAGGAAGGGATGTTGCCATCGCATGCCTGCTTGGGGCTGAGGAGTTTGGTTTTGCAACTGCACCGCTGGTGACCCTCGGCTGTCTCATGATGCGTGTCTGTCACAAGAATACCTGCCCAGTGGGTGTGGCCACACAGAATCCCGAGCTCCGCAAAAAGTTTGCCGGCTCGCCGGATGCAGTCGTCAACTTCATGATGTTTGTTGCTGAGGAAATCCGTGAAGTCATGGCCCGGCTTGGTTTTCGCACCATCAATGAAATGGTTGGTCGTTCCGACAAGCTTGAGATGCGTAAAGCAATAGACCATTGGAAGGCCTGCGGTCTCGACTATTCGCAAATCCTGCATCGTCCAGAAGTCAGCCCGGATGTTGGCACCTATTGCCAGATCAAGCAGGACCACCTTCTCGAACTCGCTCTCGACAACCGTGAAATCCTCGAAAAAGCTGCACCCGTCCTGAACGATGGCAAGCCTGTGGAGATCAACCTGCCTGTTGTCAACACGGATCGGGTTGTAGGCACAATCACAGGGTCGGAACTCTCACGAAGGTTTGGTTCGGACGGTCTCCCGGACGACACCCTCAGGATCAATCTTGTTGGTTCTGCCGGACAGAGTCTGGGCGCCTTTATTCCGAAGGGTATGACGATTACGGTTACAGGGGACACCAATGATTACTGCGGAAAGGGCCTTTCGGGAGGCAGGATAATTGTTCGACCACCGGAGGATTCTCCATTTGTCGCCCACGAGAATATCATCACCGGCAACGTGTGCTTCTACGGGGCAACTGGCGGGGAGGCATTCATTGCAGGGGTGGCAGGGGAACGCTTTTGTGTCCGGAACTCCGGTGTGGAGGCTGTCATTGAGGGGATTGGCGACCATGGTTGTGAATACATGACCGGAGGCCAGGTAATCTGCCTCGGTAGCACTGGTCGTAACTTTGGAGCGGGAATGTCTGGTGGTGTCGCCTATATCCTGGATGATGAGGGTGACTTTGTGAGCAAGCGCCTCAATACCGAGATGGTCAACATCTACCCGCTTATTGAGTGTGAAAGCCATGAGGTTGAAGCGATCCACGCCAAGATTGTCTGTCATGTTGAATATACGGACTCTGCTCGGGGCAGGGCGATCCTGGATGACTGGGCAAACTTCCAGAAAAAATTTCTCAAGGTCATGCCACAGGATTATGAACGCGTTCTCAATGCCCTTTCCCGTGCACAGGAACGTGGCCTCAAGGGAGACGATGCCATACAGGCTGCCTTTGAGGAAAATGTGAAGGCGGGTCATTAGCCTGCACTGGACTACAACACGATTTACATACCCCACCATTGCACCCATGGGCAAGCCAACAGGATTTCTAGAGTACGAACGCAGGCCGATTCCGGATCGTCCTCCACTTGAGCGTGTCAAGGATTGGGATGAGATTCACGAACAGTACGATGAGGAAAAGATTCGCACCCAAGGCGCACGATGCATGGACTGCGGCACGCCTTACTGCCACACGGGCATGATGCTTAGCAACATGGCGAGCGGATGCCCAATCAACAACCTCATCCCCGAGTGGAACGACCTGATTTATCACGGCAGATGGCGTGAGGCGCTCGATCGCCTTCACAAGACCAATAATTTTCCTGAGTTCACCGGCCGGGTCTGCCCGGCACCTTGTGAAGGATCCTGCGTCTTGGGTGTTATTGAGCCACCTGTTACAATCAAGAGCATCGAATGTTCCATTATTGACAAGGGGTTTGAGGAAGGCTGGGTGACCCCTGAGCCTCCGACTGAGCGCACGGGAAAAAAAGTAGCTGTTGTAGGTTCAGGACCTGCAGGTCTTGCTGCTGCTGACCAGCTCAACAAGGTCGGCCACCTTGTGACCGTATACGAGCGGGATGACCGTGTAGGCGGTCTTCTTATGTATGGCATCCCCAATATGAAGCTTGAGAAACACATTGTGCAGCGTCGTGTTGACCTCATGGTTGCGGAAGGTGTGGAGTTCAAGGTTGGTGTCGAGGTTGGGAATACTTTGCCGGCTCAACATGCGGAGGTTACGCCCGGCTACCAGAATTTCCCCCTCGCTGGCCCTCTCCATACAGAGGATAAGCTTCATAAGGGTCGTTTTTCCGGAGCCGCTCGGGCCCGTCAGATACACGAAGCTATTGGTGGGCACGTGTAGATTGATGCCCTTAAGCGCTTCTACCCCATTTGGGTATCGCTTTGTAAGCTTGAATAATCGAATCATTTAGAGGATCCAACCGCCGTATGACTCGGTTACGCACGAAAATGATTCCCGGTCAATTGGGAATTATCGGCTAACAAGCAAGGGTCTGGCACTAATGCCGCTCAGGAAGCGGTTTCGACCTTTTTGCCATCCACCCAGTGGTAG
>CAJWSN010000098.1 GCA_913046175.1 uncultured Opitutia bacterium | reverse complement strand
GCGCCTATCGAGTCAAACGAACCTTTAAGCACCTTATCCGTCTCATCAAATTTCAGCCACTCTTTCATCATCGTCGCGTAGACACGTCTGAAGTCTGTGGTTTTTATAAGGTTCCCATCATCCAGCACTGTCAAGCTTGGGTGTTCACCATAGAGACCACCTTTTACATGGTCTCCAATAATAAACATAGGCGTTGCTGTGCCATGATCTGTACCAAGACTGCCGTTCTCTTCGACTCGCCGTCCGAACTCTGTGAATACCATGAGGGCAACATCTTGAGAACGGCCAATCCGTTTAAGATCTTCCGTGAAGCCACGAATTGCATCTGCTGAATACGCCAACAAACGAGCATGCGGGTCTGCTTGATGCACGTGCGTATCAAATGAATTTCCTTGGTATGCGACATAGTAAAGTCTTGTCGGCATATCTGCATGTATCAAAGCAGAGATCTGCCTTAGTTGTCTTGACAAACCACCGATTCCGTAATCAATTGGTGTCTGGTACGCTGCCGCCGCTTGGCGAACAAAGTCAGAGCTTTCCGCCGCGTTTTGCGCCGTCGCACTCAAAAACTCAAGTGTAGAGTTTTGACTTTCTCCAATTTCATTCATTGCTCCGATAGCATCTTTTTCACTATCTGCACCTTCACGGCGGAATGTTCTTGGATCATTAAAGACCAGTGGTGAGTGGTGCCGGCTACGCACCGCCAACGATTGGCGTGTTCCTATATTGACGATACGGTTGCCTTGTGCGTCATGATCGTATGCACCATCGGCCAACCTGCCTACCCAACCAAGAGTTTCCCCTCCATTAGGAACACCAGTATGCCAATAACCCATAGACGAAAAATGTGACAGGCTTGGGTTATCGTATCCACACCCGTGGACGACTGCCATGTTACCGTCTTTGTAAAGCCGTTCAAATCCTACAAGAGACGGATGAAATCCATATCCGTCATCAATTTTCAAGAGCTGTGATTCCGGAATTCCAATATTGGGCCGGACCCTATAGTATTCGTCATTCCAATATGGAACGACTGTATTGAGTCCGTCGTTACCCCCTGACAGTTCAACAACAACTAAGATCCGCTCGGGGTTCGTTTCCATACTGGTCCCAGTAAAGGCTTGTGCAGCCAGTGCCGCAGATGTGCGGTCGACAAGTAAAGGCAGTGTTGCTCCGACTCCGACCCCATACAAACCTTTCTTCAAAAAATCACGGCGCGACCATGAATACTTAAATCGAGACATCGGTTTCTCCCTTTACGCGAGTTGGTACTCCGGCGTACTAAGTATCAAATATAGCAATGCCCGAAGAGCTGCTTCCGTTTGCGGGGTTGACGATATTGCCGCGTCAGTTCCCAATTCGTCTCGCAAAAACTCAACCAAAACCATCCGATCAGATGCACTCACCGAAACCCGAAGAAAACGCTGAATCAAATGATCTACAACATCTTCAATGTTTGCCGCTCCCGCATCCATTACCAACGTAACCATATCAAGTTCTGCAACACGCCGAGGAATGGGATGTAGTTTCTCAAAAGCCATCAAATAGCCCATATATCCACCGTAACGGGTGTTGTAGTCCTCATCTCGGTCAGCCAGTTGACTGGACTCCGCCTCTCCTTCCTGCGTAGCCGCAGTTATATTCATGCCCTGCGCAAGTCGTTCTTCCACTTGACGATAAATACCGGGTACAACCCTGTCCGGTGCAAAAAACCCATCGGTCTCCGGATAAAGAACAGTTCGAAAAAGGTTTCCGCGCTGTAACAATGTCGCTGGCGTTACCCACGTCCGCCCACCTGCCCACCCTGCAACGTTAGGTGGGTTAAATAATGTCTGCCCAAGGTTCGCCGTCAAACGATTAAAGTCAGGAATCGTTGGCAATTCCTCTAACCCCAGCTTCTTGTAAGTCGAGACCACCAAATGAACCGGCGCTTTGATTTGAGTCGCGTACGATTCCGAACTGTAAAAATCACGCGACAAGAAAATTCGCTTGAGAACCGGTTTGATTTCGTAACCCCTATCGCGAAATGTTGCTGCAAGATCACTCCTTACGCCTTCACTAATTTCTTCCCTGACAAAAAATCGATAAAGTTTGCTTACTACGAATTCTGCAGCGGCGGGCTGTTGAAGAATAATTTCAATTATGTCTTCACCATCAAACGGGCCTGTTTGGCCCAGAAATGTTTTTGCGTCAAAGTCATGCTGCGCTGACTCAAACTTAAACTCAAGAACATTATTAGTCCAGCCTGTAAACGCACGTGAACCCTCGCGGATGTCTTGTTCTGTGTAATTGCCGACACCCAATGTAAACAACTCCAGCAACTCTCGACCAAAATTTTCGTTTGGATGACCTTTGACGTTTTCGCCATTGTCGAGATAGACAAGCATTGCCGGGTCTCTCAAAATCCTAAGGAGTAACTCCTTAAAATTCCCAGTTGCATGAGTGCGTAGCATTTCATTCTGCTGATAAACCATCCGTGCATCCCGCACCTTGTTATTCCCAGTAGCAAAATGACCATGCCAAAAAAGGGTCATCTTTTCTTCAAGGGGTCGCTGTGAAAGGAGCATTCGCTCGCCCCACCAAGTAGCTAGGCGCTGAGTTTCAACCGCATTTGATCGAAGACCGTAAAAAAATTTGTTTACTACAGGCTGAAGTCTGCGAGATTCCCCTTCAGGTAAAATCGACACGCCCATTGAACTACCCGTGTCTCGAGCCCTACGAACAGCTTCGGCGCGACTCTTCGGGAAGGGATCCATGCCAGAATCCCAGATAGGTGACGCGTCATATGCTGGTGCTGTGTCCGGCAACTCACTGTAATCAACTAAACGGTTGACAGCCGCTTCCGGCGTCATCGAAGCAACACGCTCTATTTCTTCAACCAATATCGCGGCCTGCAAATCTACGACCTAACCACACCCTGGAAGCCGGCGCGCATCGCATACCTGCGTATGCCCGCCCTTGGTGAAGACATGTATGTACTCGATGATTCCCGCGTGGTTCTGCTTTTGCGGCAGCCTCGTTTATCCTCCGGCTTCACCCCGGAGGACGAGGTTCTGCCTGCAAACTCGGAAGTGCTCGTCGTGCATTGGTCGGATGGTGAGGCAAGGGTTGAGTCCAGGACATCCCTTCCGGGGCAAATCCTTGAAAGCAGGATGGTGGGACGCCGCCTTTACGCAGTCTCCAACTCAGGTGCCTGGCGATGGAATGACTGGGGTTGGCGCTGGTCATGGCCGCTTGCCCAGTCGGCTAGCTTGACCGTGGCGGATGATAATGACACGAAGACCCCATTTCTCGCGGAAGCCTACCTGAACACTCTGGACCTGACCTTTCCTGCCAGTCCGGTCATGGTTGAGGAGCGCGCCCTGCCGACCCGGGCCAAGGTCGTTTCTGCCTCCAGCACGCATTTTATGGTCGTGCGAAATCAGGAATACACCAACTACTATTCTGCGCAGGACCTTGTGGATGTGTTCCGAATCCACACCGCATCACCACCGGAGTTGCTTGGGACAGTCAAGGTCGGGGGGCTTGTGAATGACAAGTTCAAGATGCAGGTTCTTGACGGAATCCTCACCGTGGTTTCCCAATGCTACAGGAAATTGAACTGGTGGCAGCGTTACACCCGCATCGAAACCTTTGGATTGCCGTCAGGAGGGTCCTTCACCCAACAGGCCATGAACTCGCTGGATATTGCGGAAAATGAAACCCTGCATGCCACCCGTTTTGACGACAAGCGTCTATATGTTGTCACTTTTCGCCAGATCGATCCTTTGTTTGTCATCGACTTGGCTGACCCTGCAGACCTGAAGGTGTCGGGGGAGCTTGAAATTCCCGGTTGGTCAACCTACCTGATTCCACGCGGTGACCGGTTGCTCTCGGTGGGGGTGGAGGATTCCCGGGTGGCAATCTCCATCTTTGATGTGTCCAATCCTGCAAAACCGGGAATGCTGGATCGGGTTTTTATCGGTGAGCATGGACAGTACACCTCCAGTGAGGCCAACTGGGACGAAAAGGCCGTTGGCTACCTTCCTGGGCAGGATGTGCTCATTGTGCCTTACGAGACCCGCGACTGGAATCAGGAAACGGGTCAGTATACATACAGGACCGCCATGCAGCAAATCCGCATCGCCGGTGATGATCTTCAAAAGCAGGGAGAAGTCCCGCATGAAGTAAAGGCCCGGCGGTCGACCCTGATTGGAAGCCATCTTGTCTCGATTTCCGGGCAGGAACTCCTCGTGGCCGACGTGAGCGATGCGAAAAACCCCACCATCCGTGCAAACCATGCGCTCTCTTGGCCGGTTCACAGGGTATTCAAGACCGGTGAGTTTCTCCTCGAACTGGAAAGTCCGGGAAATGCAGGGGGTGCCTCCGTTGCAAGGCTCGTGAAGGCTTCCGATCCTGAAACCTTGATTCAAGAACTGACCCTGCCTGTCGGCCTGCTTGAGGATACTGTGTGGCTGGCAGATTCCTCGCGTCTGGTTTTCCTGCTTAACCGGGATGAGCCTGGTTCCTATTATTACACACTATCCAACAGACCGGATTCCATTCAGGGACTGGAGGGGGAGCGAACGCTTTGCATTGGAATCCTGGACCTGCATGTCCCCGGGGAAATGACATTGCTGCCCGCCACTGAAGTGGACTTGAACACCGACTTCTGGGGGTTTCAAGGTGTGGAGTTTTTTCGGGAGGGGGAGGACTGGCTGGGAATAATTATCCACGGTAACCCACCACTTGAGTCGGT
>CAJWSN010000097.1 GCA_913046175.1 uncultured Opitutia bacterium | reverse complement strand
GAGGGACGGCCTGTCGGTGCTCTTTTTGTATTGGGTGACACTGACATCGTAAAGAATTTCGTGACCCCATTGATCCTGAACCCTTTTCATGGTTACAAGGATGAGGACCGCAATATCCTCAACCCCTTTATGGATGAGACGGTCAAGGAGTTGGCCTCCATCGATGGCGCATTCATCGTCAATGGAAGCGGGGTGCTTGATTCTGCCGGAACACTTGTCAATGTGCCCCATTACAAGCACGACTTGCCAGGTGGCTTTGGGTCACGTCATGCAGCAGCAGCAGCGATCTCCACAGTTTCAGATTGCCTTGCGATCACGGTTTCGAGCAGCACGGGTCAAGTTGTGCTTTTCCGCGGGGGAGAGATGATCCCATTAAATCGTTAATTGGGTTAGCGCCGGCTTCAATTAAATCCCGTCTCATAATATGCTTGCCGAGTCACGCCTTCTTCACTAACTACCTGCACCTTTTCCGATATCCAGTCATGCCAAGAGAACACATCACCCTTGAATGCACCGAGGCTCGGGCTGAAGGTAAGCCTGCCTCGCGCTACATGTCGTGTCGTAACAAGAAGACGCAGACCGAGCGTGTGGAAAAGAAGAAGTTTAACCGCTTTCTGCGTCGCCATACACTCCACAGGGAGATTAAGTAGAAGCGTCCTTTAGCGTTTAAAGCTGTTGGCTTTCGTTTTTTGGGGCCTTGTGACGGTTCTCCTTCCACACGTCACGGTGGTTTCGAATCCAGTCCAAAAGGGCTTTCTCGAATCCTATATCATAACCAGCCTTTTGCGACTCAATCCACTTGTGTTTTAGGATTTCATCGCGCTCGGCGAGAAACTCCTGGTAAAGGCTTGATTTTCTCGCAAACATTTCACCCTCGCCCGTCTGTTGGTTTCCAGTTGTAGTCATGGAACAAGGGTGGTGATGTGGCGTGAGACGCACACAAGTAAACAAGGTTTTATCATCGAGCTAGCAGGGGCAGGCAACACTTCAAACTGATTTTGCGGCAAAATTTCACAAAATCAAGCAATCGTTTAAGATCTGTCTTGATTTTTTAAGTGTTCTGGGTCGGCTTTAAATCCTTGAGAGAGGAAAGGACTTGCTTGGCGAGGGACATAAAAGCGAAGGTCGAACTGCTTTCCGGTTGCCCCAGCACTATGGGGACTCCCAAGTCGCAGCCCTGACGGATTGCTGAATCCAAGGGAACCTGCCCGAGCAGGCGGGTCTGCAAGGCGTTTGCGGTTTCAGCCCCCCCTCCTTTACCAAAGATGTGGTTCTTTTCTCCAGATCCAGGCATTTCCAGATAACTCATGTTTTCGGCAACCCCGACAAGGGGGACGTTCACCTTGTCGAACATTCGGGCGCCACGGCGCGCCACATTAACCGCTGCCTTTTGGGGGGTGGTCACGATAACCGCACCTGCCAGTGGTAAAGTTTGAACCAGAGAGAGTTGTGCATCACCTGTTCCTGGTGGAAGGTCAACGATTAGTGTGGAAATCCCTCCCCATTGTACGTTTTGTGCAAATTGCTGGATCGTTTTCATGATCATTGGGCCACGCCAGACAACCGGGGCATCTTCGTCGACCAGGAAACCCATGGACATGACTTTAATACCAAAGTTCTCCAAGGGATGCAATTGATTGCCCTCCACCTCGGGTTGTCCAGAAATACCCATCATTAATGGAACGGATGGCCCATAAATATCACAGTCCATAATTCCCACAGGCTTGTTGCCTGATGGGGTCTCCTCTTGTAACAATTGTATCGCACAAGCGAGATTCACGGCAAAAGTGGATTTGCCCACCCCGCCTTTGCCACTGGCGATTGCGATGATCTGGTCAACATCGCCCAATTGATCTTGGGCTTGCATGTCGGGTGTGCCTGGTGACTCGGCAACCTTGGGTTTTGTCACGCTAACCCTTACATCAGCCTTTTTAATTTCTGGAATTTCAGCGAGGATAGCCTCCACTGAATTTTTTATTTTGAGAGGGATATCGGAATCCGTGGTCGTGATATCCAACTGCACCGTTGCATTTGATTCCTCAACCTGAATGTCGCGAATCAGCCCAAATGAAACAATATCCCGACTAAATCCAGGATACTGAACGGAGCGCAAGGCATCCTCGATTTTTGTTTCGATTGAATTTTTCATGTAGAACCCCTTGGAAAATAGAGACTTCCATGTAGTCGGAGCGACTATACTGCCTGCCGTTTCGAATCAGAAGGGGTCCGGAAAATCTCCATTCTCGAAACAACGGCATTCCCCGATGATTCGAAGGTAGACTTCTCTAAGGTCAAAAAGCCTCGCATTGATTTCATCGCGATATTTCGCGTTGTCAGAGGCACTGTTTTTTTGGGGCAATATTTCAACCAGTGTGGACATGCAAAGGTTTATTGCTGCAAGGGCTCGCTTGAAGTGACAAATGGCCAAACTGTAGTCTGCCATGTCAAGTGCTTGAGTTCCCATAATGGCTTGATGTTCTGCATTTTGTAGGACAGATGCATAATTCCAAGTTGCTTGAGCAGAAATCTGTTGGCAGGAATCCTTCAGGAAACTCTCGAAAGAATTTCGCAACCATAGAAAGAGACCTTTGCTGACAATGTACACTGGATGCCTGTGTAAAGTGTATGGCTCACAGTTTTCGAAATCTTCTTCCGTATCCTCCAAGGAGGGGAGGAACTCGGTTAATTCATCCTCGGCGAAGCCTTCCTTGTTGTACCAGTCGCTGACATCCCACCCCATCTGGCGTGCAATTTCATCCAGGTGTCCGGATTCACGGGATGAAGATTCATATAATTTAAGGAAATTACTTAACTCAATTTTGCAATGGGTGAGGTACCTGTTCCAATCCCCCTCGCTCCAAGCAACTTCCCCGCGGTCATCCCATTCACCGTCATTCTGATTTTCCGAATTGTATGGATTCATTGGCACAATTTCTAAAAGATATCATTATCCTGCACTTCATTTAAGCAAACCATTTTCCTTGTTATTTTTGGAAACAGCTCCAATCAGTTCACAGAGTTTCAAGTTTGTGGCAAATTAGCATATGGGCGAAAGCGCTGTTCAGTTACGAGACCTGACTCGGGATTTCTCGATCGGTGTTCGGGGTTACAAACTCCGAGCCTTGGATAAACTAAACCTGGAAATTCCCTCACAGACTATCTTTGGGCTTCTTGGCCCCAATGGTTCTGGCAAAAGCACCACGCTCAAGATTATTCTCGGACTCCTCAAGTCTTCCAGTGGGGATTGTCGAATCTTTGGCGTGCCCGCAGGTGACCGGCGCGCACGTTCACAGATAGGCTTTCTTCCGGAGAATCCCTTTTTTTACCAGTTTCTTACCGGGCGGGAACTTGTTTGTTTCCTTGCTGGAATAAGTGGCCTGCGTGGTGGCATCCGTGACCAGCGGGTTGAAGAAGTCCTCAACGCTGTGGGTATGTCTGCAAGTGCTGACCACCGGATTCGTACCTACTCCAAGGGGATGCTGCAACGGATTGGATTGGCCCAGGCCCTTGTGCATGAACCTGAGATTCTCGTGTTGGATGAACCAATGTCTGGTCTTGATCCGTTGGGCACCAATGAGTTCCTTGAGATTCTGAAGAGCCTGCGGGACCAAGGGAAGACTGTCCTGCTTGCATCCCATTTACTGTCACGTGTTGAGGAAATCTGTGATGAAATTGCGATTCTGGATAAGGGGAGTTTGGTGCGGTCCGGTTCAGTACATCAAATCGTACAGGATAACTCCCGTTTAATTCTTGAGATTGAAGACTGTTCTCCGGAAAGAGAGCAAAGAGTCCTGGAGATTCTTCGCACTGAAGGGATTCATTCGCTACAGGTTCGCAAGGGTCGAACTCGTCTGGATGAGGTTTTCCTTGAGGCTATCAAACCTTCCGGAAAAAACGAGCAGCAGGAATGACATTTCAGCGCATATATCTGGTTGCCCAGACCACGTTGGCTGAAGCGATTCGTGCCCGCTTCTTCAATATTCTGCTTTGGCTTTCACTCGCCTTGTTGCTGTGCGCCAGTTTTTTCCAGCAGTTTGATTTCGGCACCTCAGAATTGAAATTTATACTCGATTTTGGGTTTGGTGCAGTCATTCTCTTCGGAAGCATCTTGACCGTGGTAATCACCACCCAGATGTTCTTCAACGAGATAGAGCATCGAACGGCGATAAGCATTCTCTCACGAACGATTGCCCGATGGGAGTTCTTGCTTGGAAAACTTCTGGGTGTTAACGCTCTTCTCCTGGTCTTTTGTCTGGTTACGGGCATCCTTCTTTCCACCGTCTTGTGGATAAAGGAACTGGCCTTGGCGGGTCAGGCTGAAAGCATAAACTTGATAAGGCAGGGTGAGATTTTCCTTTTCCTTGGGATTCAATGGCTGAAATTTGCTGTCATGAGTGCCATGACCCTTTCTGTGGCTTGTCTCTCACAGGGTAGTCTGTACACGATGGTCGTTTCTTTTCTCGCCATGATTGCCTGTCAGCTTCAGTACATTGCCCGGCAGAGCTACTCGGAGGCAGAGGGGCTCTTTGGAAAAGCGTTCGCCTGGTTTCTCAAGACTTTTGTTCCCAACCTGCAGATGTACAATGTGGGTGATCAAATGGTCCTTGCCTCCGTGGAGGAAAGATTGCCATCTGAAATTCTTATCGGAATCTGTCTGTATTCCCTGATGTATTTCATTGTGTTCTTCGGCCTGGCTTTTCTTTTCTTTCGCAATCGGGAGATTTGATGTGCAGGTCAGGCTAGCCCGACGCCTTCCCTGCCGGGCTATTTTTGCCAGAACCCCCATTACGCTCTTCGAG
>CAJWSN010000096.1 GCA_913046175.1 uncultured Opitutia bacterium | reverse complement strand
GTCCAGCACCCCGGCAAGTTCCTCAATTCGGTTGCTTTGGCTGTCTTCGACGAGCCTTGCCTTAAGCAGGAGGTTTTCAATGGCTGTCATTTCACCGAGCAACCTTAAATCCTGGAAAACCATGGCAAATGTTTCCCGACGTATTGCGGCCCATTGATTGTTGTTGAATGCACGGATGTCTTTTTCATTAAAAAGAATTTGTCCCCCATAGTCGCGGCGGATGCCCAGGATAAGATGCAGGAAGGTGCTCTTGCCTCGTCCGGATGCACCTTGTACGAGATAGGTGCCTTGTGAATCCAGTTTATGCCCCCCGAACCAAACCCTGTCCTTGTCCCTGTTTCCCGGGATGCCTTGGGGCAGCACGTCCTGAAGTTGGATTTGCAATGGGGAAGTTATTTGTTGATGGATAACCGGGCTTGTCTACTGGACCATCGTACCGTCCTCAGTCCATTTTTTCCCATCGACCGGAACACCCTCGATATAGATTTTGTGGACTGCCTTTTGCCCGTTCGGATACCAGAATGAGGAAATTCCGTGGTGGCGTCCTTCCTTAAACCGGTATTCCAGTTTTTTTTGTCCGTTCTCGTAAAAGTCGATGGCTTTCCCGGAAAAAGGTTTCTCCTGACCGGTTTCATAGCGGATGCCCCCCTTGAGTTCCAGGTGTGCATACCCGACGGTGTAAATCTCCTCCTGCTCGAAAGGCAGGGGTGGTGCAGGGTCAGTTTCCGGTTTTTCCTCCTGCCAGGTTTTCAGGGTGAAATTGCGAATGGAATGTTCGCAGGGGATCTGGGTGTTTGTGGCAATGATTGCGATGCCACCGGGTTTATCCTCGAGATCCGGATCCTTGTGGGAGAAGACGAGCTTGTTTTCCCAGTAGAGATGTATGGCCTCTGGCTGGACACGAAGCTCCACTTTTTTCCAGTTCCCGTTGGAGTGGGTGTTTTCCTTTTTGGTGTTTCCCAGGATTTTACCTGTTGCGTCAAGGAGGCGGAACCCGTTTCCCTTTCCAGCGGTTCCAAACAGGAGCGCATATCCGGAACCATCCTTCAGGAATCCAGGGGTCTTTCTTGTGTCGGGGATGCCCTCCGCGTTTTGATTTTTGCAAAACAGGATCGCCATGCCGGAGTTCCTGGTGGTTTTGCCTTTCTTCCTGTGGGGTTTTGCCTGATATTCCAGGCTGATCTCGAAGGGTGGCTGGGTTTCTTCCTTCAGCCAAACCCATCCACTTGCATTTTTTTTCTTCCAGGATGTCATTACGAGACGACCTGTGCTCTCCTCCCATTTCGGAAACTCCGGATTGTTGTGGCTTTCGGGCCGGAACTTTTGCTTGGGCAGGATGTCTGAAAGAATTTTTGCATTGGAGTCATCCTCTGTTGGGTCCGCGTCCTTTCCTGTCGCAGGGCGTGGGGACACGAGTTTTCCATTTTTATAAATTCTCTTGGAGAGAATCTGGCCGTTTTCGTCGTAGAGGCTGAAAGGTCCGTCACGCAGGCCATTGACAAAAAAGACCTCCATTTCCTTGAGCCCGTTGGCGCGCCACCAAGTCATTTTACCATGGCGTTTGCCACTCCGGTAGTTAACCTGGAAATGCTTATTTCCGTTCAGATGCCAATTGGTCTCAATGCCGTGGCGCAGTCCTTTTTCGTAATATCCCTCGAATTGTTTTTTTCCGCTTTGGAAATAGATTGCGACTGCTCCGTGGGGTTTTCCCGCCTTGAGGTGTGCCTCGTACCGGATTTCTCCGGATGGAAACCTGGAGACAGCTCGCCCCGAGAATGGTTGGGTCTGGAGGTCGTAGAAGTAAATCCCATTCCACTTTACCAGCATCTCCCCATCAACGGTCTTTTCAGCCTGTGCCTTTTTTTCACCATCCGCTGCATCAAGGCTTGCGGTGCAAAGGACCACGAATAAAAAGCTGCTCAAATGCGTTCGCATAAGGCTTTCCACAATGTGGATTTACTTTGCGAAATCAAGATTCAACCATCGAAAAAGGATGATTGGAATCATTCTACATTTTTGATGTGGTCCTTAATAAAAGTTGACACGCCCCACCTCGGGCTTTTCTTCCAAGTTTGCCTCTCATTCCTGCAATTCAAGCAACGGGAATCTTCATTCTCCCTTAATTTAAACAGGCTGACTCCACAATCCCCGTCTCAATGCACAGACTTTTGGCCATATTCTTGACTTTCCTCGTTATGGCTTTTCCAATCGCTGCGGCGGAACCGGTTGGTCGTCAGGTCAGTGATTCAGGGATCAAGCACTCTTTCCTGATTGCAGGACCGGATACTGCATTGATTGATGAGGGGGGGCGGATTCTCTGGCGTTGCCGTGGTGGTGCGAGGGATGGTTTTGCCCTGAAAAACGGAAACTTTCTCATTGCATGGAAAAACGAAGTGCTGGAGATGACACGGGCAAACAAGGTGGTGTTTCGTTACCGCCTTGGAAAGGGCAACCAGGAGATTGGAACCGCCGCACCTCTTTCTAACGGCAATGTGCTTGTTACCGAATTGGGGACAAAACCCAGGTTGCTGGAACTGGACCGCAAGGGAAAGGTCCAGGTGGAGTTTCCCCTGCAGCCTGAGACCACCAACGCCCACATGCAGACCCGGATGGCCCGCAAGACCTCGACCGGCAACTATCTTGTGCCCCACCTGCTTGCCCATGCGGTGAAGGAGTACAATGTCGAGGGCGAGATCCTTCGCACAATACGCACGGATCTTGAAACACTTGGAGGTCGCAAAGCGAAGAACTGGCCTTTCACAGCCATAGAACTGGCCAACGGCAATACCCTGGTTGGTTGCACGATGGGAAACAAGGTCGTTGAGTTTGACAAGGCGGGCAAGGTTGCCTGGAAGGTGGACAACCAGAGGATTGGCAACCTCATCCGGGATGCCTGCGGAGTGCAGCGTCTGGCCAACGGAAACACGGTTATCACCAGCTATCGTGCCGGCAAGGGCATGCCCAAGATGATTGAGGTGACTCCGGATTTCAAGGTGGTTTGGAAGTTTGAGTCCGGGAAGCTGCGCTCGGTCCATCATTTTCAGATTCTGACCACCAATGGAAAGAAGGAACCGCAGGCCCTGAAGTGAGCTTGTGTATTGAGTACCTGGGGAATGTCGTTTTCTCTTGAAGGGCATGTTGCGCTTGTGACTGGAAGCAGTCGTGGGCTTGGCCTTGGAATTGCCAGGGGCTTGGCCAATGCGGGTGCGCGTGTGGCCTTGAACTACCTGAACGACCCTGAACCGGCGCATGCTGCGCTGGAGGAGATCCGTTCTGCCGGGGGGACCGCCATGCTGGTGCGCGCGGATGCCTCTGATCCCGGGCAGATCAAGGACCTGGTCCAGGCGGTGACCGACAAGTTTGGCGCGGTTGATATCCTCGTTCCCAATGCCACGCCGGATCAACCGCAGAAACCAATTGAGGAATACGATGCTGAATTTTATCAACAGATGGTTGATTTCTTCATCCTAAGCCCCTTTCACCTTGCACAGGCTGTCGTACCCGGAATGAAGGAGAAGGGGTGGGGGCGAATCATCAATGTCACCTCATCAGCCTACCATTCAGCCTTCCCGAATTTCAGTGCCTACGTTGCCGCCAAGGGTGGGCAGATCGGTTGGAGTCGAAGCCTGTCTGTCGAGCTTGCCTCTTTTGGGATCACGGTCAACACGGTTGCACCCGGCTGGATACCCACCGAACGCCACGACAACGACCCACAGGAGCAGAAGGACGCTTATTACGACACCGTGCCTGCGGGCCGCTGGGGCACACCCGGGGATGTTGCCCACGCAGTACAATTCTTTGCCAGCGGTGAGGCCTCTTTCATCACCGGCCAGACGCTTTGTGTGACTGGAGGGTTGACCCCTTGGTAGAAATATTGAAAAACACACGCACAACCACCCTCCAATCCAATCATGAAAAGAGAAACTAAAACGCACACACATTCATTTATTATTGCCAGCCTCCTCCTCGGCGCCTCCCTCTGGGTCGGCGGTTGTAGCGGAGGCGGCGAAAGCCATGAGGGCCACGAACATGGCTCCAAGTCGACCCTCAATATCGCCTTCGTCACCAACCAGATCGCCGACTTCTGGAATATTGCCAAGGCTGGTTGCCGCGATGCTGAGAAGGACCTTGGAGTCAAGGTCGAGGTCAAGATGCCTCCCGAGGCCTCCGTGGTGAAGCAGAAGCAGATTGTTGAGGATTTGATATCCTCCGGCATCCAGGCCATTGCCATCAGCCCCCTGGATGCAGACAACCAGATTGCCTGGCTGGACGGCATTGCCGCAAAGGTCCCGCTTATCACCCACGACTCTGATGCACCCAAGGCCAAGCGCCTTTGCTACATCGGCATGGACAACTACAAGGCCGGCCGCATGTGTGGAGAACTCATCAAGACCGCCCTCCCTGATGGTGGTGCCGTCATGCTCTTCATCGGACGCCTGGAACAGGACAACTCCAAACACCGTCGCCAGGGTGTCATCGACGAGCTCCTTGGCCGCCCTGCCCCGGAGTCCCATGACAAGATCTCCTATGATCCTGTCGATGGAGTCATAAAGGGTGAGAAATACGAGATTCTCGACACCCTGACTGACCAGGGCAAGACCGAGGTTGCCAAGCAGAAGGCAGCTGACGCGATCAATGCCTTTCCCCAGATGAAGGCCATGGTCGGACTCTTTGAATACAATCCTCCCGCATGCTACCAGGCGCTCAAGCAGGCCGGCAAACTCGGGCAAATCCAGCTCATCGGCTTCGACGAGAACGACGTCACCCTCCAGGGAATCAAGGACGGCACCGTTGCCGGCACCATT
>CAJWSN010000095.1 GCA_913046175.1 uncultured Opitutia bacterium | reverse complement strand
CGGTCAGAGTACTCGTACAATCTAAACTGTTTTCTAGATTTCCCCGGACCTTTTGTAAAGGAATTTTGGGCTGACAGGTACTGGGGCCCAAATTGCCCTGCCGGTTTTGAGCGTCAGTTTTAAGGACTATTTTGCCAGTTCCTTGAGGATGCGTTTTGCAACCAATTCACCAAGGAACCTGGAGCCTTCCTTTGTATAATGCACGTTTGCCGGGCGCATAATTTCCTTCATGCGTTCGTTGCTTACTGTAAAGAGGTCCTGGGTTGGAACCTTGTGCTTTTTCATCACCCTTGCAGCGGCTTCATTGTACTTTGCTGAGTCGCCAACATAACGACCCTTTGAACCGGATGGAATGGGTGTGGTATTGCGCCAGATCAGCTTGGCACCTGTCTTTTTCATGCGTGATGTCAGCTTGTCCAGATTGGCTTCGTACTCGTCCAGGGGAACCTGCACCTTTCCTCCTTTTTCCTTCGGGAATAGATTTTCGCCGTTCGGTCCCATGAATTTAAGGTCATGCAGACCCCAGTTGAAATGAATGAGATCCCATTTGCCTGTTCCCAGCCAGGCTTCGATGTTTGTGATCCCCTTGGTGGTGGGGCCTCCGTTGGCGGGGATGCGGTGAACGTTGACCTTGCCCTTGAGGATTTCCTGTACAGGCCTCGTGTATCCTATGGATATTGAATCTCCAATTAGCAGCACTTTAGCCAGATTGGGATCATCGACAACCTTGGCAGGCGGAGATGGGCTCTTTGCTGCGACCAGGCTTGTGCAAAGCAGGCATAAAAGAATTGCATGGCACTTCATTGTAACAATCGATTGCGTATTTTTAAACACTACGAAAGAATCTTCGTTAACACGTGTGCCTTTTCCTCGACTCCAACGAGGCGGAAATCGAGTCCCTGGAAGCGATAATTGAAGCGATTCGGGTTGATGCCAAGTTGGTGCAGCAGGGTGGCATGAAAGTCACGGGGATGCACGATGTCTTCGACTGCATTGTATCCAAATTCATCGGTGTTTCCATAGTTGATTCCACCTTTCACACCTCCGCCGGCCATCCACATTGAAAAGCCTTTTATGTGGTGGTCCCGACCACTGCCCTGTGCCATGGGAGTGCGTCCAAATTCACCGCCCCATACAACAAGGGTGTCATCCAGCATTCCCCGCTGCTTGAGATCCTTGACCAGGGCGGCTGAGGGTTTGTCCGTGAGTCTCGAGACGTTGCTGATGGCTCCCTTTACACCACCATGATGATCCCATCCCCGATGATAGAGCTGGATGAAGCGAACCCCTCGCTCAGCGAGTCGGCGTGCAAGGAGACAGTTGCTGGCAAAAGTGCCATCCCCAGGTTTTGCCCCGTAAAGTTCAAGGATTTCCTTGGGTTCCTTGGAAATATCCATCAGCTCGGGTACGCTGGCCTGCATGCGAAAGGCCATTTCGTACTGGCTGATCTTTGTGGTGATCTCAGGGTCGTTGATTAATTTATTTTGAAGATTATTCAACTGGTTGACTGAGTCGATCAGTGAGCGCTGGTCCTCCCGGGTTACACCCTTTGGGTTGCCGAGGTAGAGCACGGGATCGCCTTTCGAATGAAACTGGACACCCTGGTACTTGCTCGGGAGGAATCCACTATGCCATTGCCGGGCTGCGATGGGTTGACTCTGGCCTCCGCCCACAGAGGCAAGCACCACGTAACCGGGCAGGTTTTCGGTCTCAGCCCCGAGTCCGTAAAGAACCCAGGAGCCCATGCTGGGGCGTCCTGAAATCTGGGTCCCGGTATTCATGAATGTGTGTGCAGGATCGTGATTGATCTGCTGCGTGGTCATAGAGCGAATGATACAGATTTCGTCAGCGATGGAGCCGATGTGGGGAAACTGTTTGCAGATTGACTGGCCGGATTTTCCATAATTTTCAAAGTCATGCTGGGGGCCAAGGCACTTAAGCTTGTTTCGTGATCCTTGCAGCTGGGCGATCGGTTGGCCCTCCGTGATCGACTTTGGCATTGGTTTCCCATGCATCTCCCGGAGTTTGGGCTTGAAGTCCAATGTCTCAAGGTGGGATGGGCCTCCTGCCATGCAGAGGTGGATGACCCGTTTAACCTTTTGCGGTAGCTTTATGTCAGGTGGAAGGTTTTCCGGCCAGACCTCAGATCCTGCAGCAAATGAATGTTGACTTGAGATCAGCGAAGCCAGAGCGGATCCGCCAATGCCTATGGCGGACTTGTTTAAAAAAGTGCGACGGTTGATGTGGTTCATGGCGGGTGTGTGTATTGAGGGCGTTTTTTTGCCCTTAATTTTTTCTAGAATCTTGCAGTGGTCTCATAGAGGTTGAGAAGGGCGCGTCCCACTGTGGTCCAAGCGGCAAGTTCAGTGGATTGAATGTCGGTTGGTGACGGGCTGACTCCCGTTGCAAGCAGTGCCTTGGCCGCTGCTTCATCTTTCTGGTAACGTGTCTTCTGAGTTTCCAGGAGCTTGGTCAGGATAGTGGTTTCCTGTGGAGTGGGCTTGCGGGTAAGTACTTCACTGAACGCCCATTTGATGCGGGCGGTGTCGTCCTTTTTTTCCCGGATGATGCGTTCGCCAAACGCACGGGCGGCTTCGACAAAGACCGGGTCATTCAAGAGGACGAGTGCCTGCTGAGGAATGTTGGAGCGGGGACGTTCAGCGGTGCATTCCTCTCGGCTTGGTGCATCGAATGCGACCATGGCAGGGTGCGGGAAGCTGCGGCAGACGAAAGTGTAGAGGCTGCGGCGATAAAGATCCTTGCCCTGGCTGGCTTTCCATGAGCGGCGGGGGAAGTTAAGGTGCTGCCAGTACCCGGCCGGTTGATAGGGTTTCACGCTGCGGCCCCCAATTTCGTCGGAGAGCAGGCCACTTACATGCAGTGCCGTGTCCCGCACGAACTCAGCATCCATGCGGTAGCGGGCCTGCCGGACATGGAAGAGGTTGGATGGGTCACCTACCTGCAAATTTTGCGGGACGATTGAAGACTGGCGATACGTGCCGCTCATGACCAACTGTTTTATGAGCCGCCTTATGTTCCAGTCGTTGTCGCGGAAGTCGGCGGCAAGGTAGTCGAGCAGGTCGGGGTGTGTCGGTGGTTCGCCTTGACCACCGAGGTCGTCAAGCCGCCTGGACAGGCCATGGCCGAAGAACAGTCTCCAGGCTCGATTGACAAAGGCACGGGATGTAAGTGGGTTGTCCTTGGATACCACCCACTTGGCCAGGTCCATGCGGTCGGCACGCCGGTCTCCGGTATCCAGTTTACCCAGGAATTCGGGGATGGCGGGCTGCACCTCCTTGCCTGACTTGTCCAGCCAGTTGCCGCGGGAGAGGATTCGAACCATTCGCGGCTTGGTGCGTTCAGAAACAAGCATGGGGCGTTCGCCGCCACTCTTCATCTTTGCTTTTTCAACCTCCTTCAGCTTTGCAATTTGTGCCTTCTCTTTTGCCAATTGCTTGCCGCTGGGCTCGTTAACGAAGGCGAGGTAGTGGGCCTTGATCGCCTTTTCCTGTTCCTTGCTTCTTTTGTCATCAGCAGTCTTGAGGGCAGTTTGAACCTTGGCTGGCAAGTCTCTGGAATTTTTATTTTGGGCAATCCATGCCTTGAGGGAGAAGGAAGGATTCTTGGTGGGGTCCACGACTGTAACGACACCGGCCTTATCCCAGTAAACCTTGCCGTCGAACTGGGAAAAAGCCCATCCATTCAGGCTGGAGCCGGGTTTTAGCCCGACCTGGCTGGGATCAACTTCAAGTTTCACCCACTTTCCGGTTTCCGGGAGAGGCCCCATTTTTCTGCGGCTTGTTGTACCATCCCTGCCCCAGTTGATTTTTGATTCTCCCCAGTAGGCCCGGTGCTCCCACGAACCGTCATTGAACTGCAGCATGATTTGCTTGGGCGGGTTGAGGGTGTCCAGATAGACATGGGCGAATAGCTTGGAACCCTTGGTCAGGAGGAGCTTGGGATCTGCACCGTCGAAGAAGTGCTGGCTCAGGCCCCTGGCTTCGCGAACACTTGCCTTCTGTCCGCTGAACACCGGTTCCGGTTTGCTGACGAACTTCCAGGGTGAGTTTCCCTGGGCCCTGCCCTTGGCCGGCACTGCATCCTCGATCCATATCTTCTCAAGGATTTGTGGCCCACCCTTTGACTTGGGCTCTTCATAGGGGAGCTTGGCGGCTTTCGCGAGCAACTCCATTTCAAGGGTTTCCCTTTGCTTTTTCGCATCGGCGATTTTCTGGTTTTCCTCATCGGAGTTACCCAGCCATTGCTTGGCTGTGGTGGTTGGAAGCTTAAAATTGGCTGCACGTCGTCCCAACGCCTTTTCCTTTATGTCGGCAAAGAAGGCGGCGAGGGAGTAGAAGTCCTTCGCCGTGTAGGGGTCGAACTTATGATCATGACACTGGGTGCAACCCGTAGTCGCTGCCAGCCAGACGCTTCCGAAGTTTCGTACACGGTCTGCCTGGTATATTGTGACATACTCATCTGCCTGGGCACCTCCCTCCTCGGTGGTTTGGAGCAGACGATTATAGCCTGAGGCAACTTTTTGCATGGCACTTGCCTCAGGAATGAGGTCGCCCGCAATGTTCTCAATCACGAACTGGTTGTAGGGCAGGTTTTGGTTGAAAGCCCCGATTACATAGTCCCGATAAGATGAGACCTCCATGAAGTTGTCGCTGTGATACCCTGATGTGTCGGCGAACCGTACCAGGTCCAACCAATGTACAGCCATGCGTTCGCCATGCCTTGGATCATTGAGGAGTTGGTCAACAAGACTCTCGTATTTCTTTTCGGAGGGGTCGGCCAAAAAAGGTGCAGCTTCCCCTGGTGTCGGGGGAAGTCCCACGAG
>CAJWSN010000094.1 GCA_913046175.1 uncultured Opitutia bacterium | reverse complement strand
GGACCCGTTTCCTCCTTGTAGGGAACCGCCGTAAACTCACCGGTTTTCGGGTGAACGTAAATTTTGGGTGGGGTAAAAACATCAAAAAGCCAAGTATCCCCATGGCTCTGGGGGGTGGGCGAACCCCATGTCACAATTTTTTCCTCAGGAGCCGCCACCCCAGCGTGCTGGAACTCATATTCACGAGTTTTGAACCTGTCATCAACTGATAGATTCTCTATTTTCCCACAGGATACGCCCACCATCAACCAGAGGACCGCCATCGAGACGGACATAACAACATAAGAAATGAAAACAATCTGATTCTTCATCAGGGCGGAAAAAAGATTTATGGACCCTCCGCGATTTCCTCGACGGGTTTAATCAATTCAATGAACTCAAGAATGATGCTGTACCGCGAAAAGTTCTTGTCGACAACCGGTTGCTGTTCGGGTTCGTCATCCTGCCGGGGATTGGAACTGGCAGCAAGGTCACCGGCCGGGTTAAAGAGGGTCCCGGACGGAAACGGGGTGTTGGTGGTTAGTGACGGCGAGCGTTTCGGAGCAGTTGCCGCAAGCACCTCCTGCCCCTGGCGCTTGACCAGCACATCTCGTACGACAACAGCCAGCTCAAACGCGGAGAGGAAATTGAAGAAATCGCGAAGGGAATCAGTGTAGCCAATGAACTCCAACTGGAATGCATAAGTGTCTATGGCATCAGTCACTTTCGCGCTCACCTTGGGATCCATGACAAACATGTCCCTCCCGGCCACCGTCAAAGTCGGGATAAACCTATTTTCCATATTCTCGCGACGTACGGCGATAAAATCCGTAATCCCGGCATCAAGCAATCCTGAGAGCAAGTGATCCAGGATTGCACGTTGTTTATCCAGCTCGTGAGTCAAGTTTACGTTCTTATGAGTGACAATGTTGTTCGCATAGTCGCTGAAACCAAATGCCTCCTTGTCTTGTCCGCTCCTGAGAATGACATTTTTACGAAGAGCCTGTGCACGCCTGTTGCGAACAAAGGTCTGTATATTGCTCATGACCGTGAACTCGTAGTCTTTCTCATTACGCGGGGTAAGCACCAGGCTGCCTTCCACATTGGAATCAATCTCCCTGCGCCCTTTTAGTTTCCTCTGGTAATTTTTCTTTTTCCCCTCAAGCACCTCAACGTCCTCGAGAGTCCTTTCCTTATTTTCAAGAGTGGGAGATGGCTCCGGATGCTGGTCCGGCTTGGGACGCTGCAGTTCAAGGGATTGACGAAGTCTGGTTTTTTGCGTCTCAAACTCATCGAGAAGCGCTCCCTGCTTAAAGTGCCCCATCAAATACAAGCCACTAAAAACCATCATGACCAACACCAGCAATCCTGTCATAGAGGCAAAGATTGGATTTTCCTTCAGGATTCTCATGATCAACTAGAGAGGTTTTTCAGGATTTATGGTTAGTTCAATATTGAAACCAAGAAACCTGCCCTCATTGGAAATATTATAACTTGCCTCCTTGATAAAATCAGACTTCTCGATGCTATTTTTTAGTTCAATGATTCTCTGCTTCTCCGATTCATTGCCGGGTTCCGCTTCCGCATTACCTGAAGTTCCACGCAGCAACAGGCGCCCCTTGAGTTTCACCTGATAATCCCGGTGAACGATGATCCCGGGTAATTCATTCCGGCCTTCGGCGGGGATGGATTCCCTGCGTTCAGAACGAAGGATGGACAAATCCTCCAGCCAGACGTCCTCCACCCTCTGCAAGCTCTCCTGAATTTCTCCAAAAAACTTGATCCAGTTATACCTTGAGTTGACGAGGTCCTCAAGTTTTCCAATCTCTGACTTGAGGCGATCGCAATCCTCCATGTTGCCCCGGATGATCTTTTTGTTCTTCTGAATCTCACGATTTCTCTCTTTGAGCTGGCCCAGTTTCTGCTCGTAATCCGTGATCTGTTTCTGCATTTGAAGGCAAGGATATATCGGGGCAGCGGCCATGAATAGAGAGGCAAGGAGAATCACGGGCTTGCGACGCCCCATGGTCACCTTGCGTTGAATCGATGCTGGAAGCAGATTCACCCCCACACCATCACGGTCAGGAAAGGCAACACGCACAGCCTCACCCACACTCTCACTCAATTCATATTGGAGCAGGGGCCATTCCTCAGCAATGCCTGGGTCAGCCAGGGTGACATTGCCCAAGGGATCCATGTGATGGATTTCCAAGCCCTGCTTTTCCCCGATGAATTCTGTCAAACCATAAAGAAGGCTTCCCTTTCCGGTAACAAGGAGAAACTGGGGCGGGGGTTTCTTGCGCTGGTTGCGGTAGGTGACAACCGAGCGAGTCAGTTCCTGGTTGAGGCGCTTTAAAAACTTGATGCGTTGAGCCTCCAAGACCTCAACAAATGGGTCGTCATCGCCCAGGTCGAGTTCACCCATGCAATAGGCAACCTTGTTGCGTTCAGCCTCCTCAAATGGAATTCCAAGCGCCTCCGAAAGGTTCTGGGTAAGTACATTTCCCCCCAAATTAATGGTACGGGCCATAAAACCATCCTTGTTCGCGAACAGCAGGTTGGCTGTTCGGGCACCTATGTTGAGCAGAATGCACTCATCCTCAAGATCCGGATAGGTGTGGAGAAAGGTGTTGTAGTCGAGCACGGAAGAGGCGGTGATCTCGGTTGCGGTGACCCCTGCGCCTTTCATCGCGTTGTAGAATTCCTTGAGCTCCTCTTTTTTTGCCGCAAGGAAAAGGACATCAACCTCGATCCCATCATCCTGAAGAATCTGGCTGTCCCACTCGACCTGTGAAAAAATGTGGGGAATACTCTGTTGTGCCTCCACAGCAATCACCTGTCGCTGCTTGGCAGGGTCAACATGTGGAACCTGCAACTGCTTGGTGAGGAACTTGTTCCCGGGGAGAATAAAAATTCCGCGGTTGGGCAGCCGAGCCTCTTTCCTGAGCTTCCGGACTGCTTCAGTCAAAGCAACCAACCAGGCATCCTCCAGGGTAAAGTCGTATTCCAAGGGGGCAACATGCGCCTCAAGCAGACGCAGGGTTTCATCCTGGTCCTTGGAAAACACCGCTGCGGAAACATGGGTGTTTCCACAGTTTAAGATAAGTATGGGCGCGTCACTCGATGCCATGCGAGCGATAGGTTCAGCAAAATGAGTTTAAGGGTTCAGGAATGCCAATGGCCCGGGGTCAGGGCCGGCCCTCCTCGCGTATAAAAGGAATGGTCGTGTCTGCCCTTGCCTGGCCAACAATGCCAAAGGGAGCCAGGAACTGGGGCATAAGCAACCCATCATTCTTCCGGCTTTCCTGGGTGGCCTTGGTCAGGAAGGTGGGCAAAAATTTCAGTTGTTCCTTGTAGAAACGGGAGACGATCTTGGCGCTGGGTTCCTGCGCAATGCCATCAACTAAAATTTCGATGGCCCAATATTCCGGCTCACGGGGAAGTCTGTCGCGCTCAACGATGTAGCCCGGTATAAAAAAATGCAGGACCATTGGTTCGCGGGCTTTCAGGATTGCGATCTTCACCTTCGAGGAATAGAAATCAAACTGCGGCGGTTGCCCGGCAGGAGCCGGCGGGCCCTTGAAAGCCAGGTGCAGCAAAATTTCCACATTTTCAAAGAAGTTTGGGTCGCGCGCTTCTGGGATCGGATTTTGGCTGGGTACAAATTCCATGGAGGCATCCATCCATTTGCCACCGCCAGCGCCCCGGGCAAGGAGTTGATCAAAATTAACATCCCGCCGCAAGGTGATGGTATCCGCAGGAATATTTTTAAGGGGTTGCCCTTTTGCCGCGTCAACTGCTGGTTTATTCTGTGCCTGGCCGAAGGTACAAACAGATGGGGCCAATACCATAAGAATCGAAACGGGAAGGGATTTCCTGAATGCTCGCATGTTCTTAAATTGAGGTTAAATTAGACCCCAAAGATGATGTGCCGATTCCAGCCTTGTGCAACCCCTTTTTTGATGCAGCTGTTTTCCCATTGCCTCTTGATTGAATCGCCGAAAAATGTCCGACTCATTTCTTATGAGTCACCAGTTCCCCTATAAGATCAGCACACTTCTCTTCCTCAAAAACCAGGATGGGAAATTTCTTCTGCTCAAGCGAACAAGACCGCCCAACCAGCAAAAGTGGAGCCCCATCGGAGGAAAGCTTGACATGGAAACCGGAGAATCCCCATTTGAATGCGCAACTCGCGAGTGCCTCGAGGAAACCGGTCATGAGATCACCTCAAAAGACCTGCACCTTTTCAGCATTGTGTCCGAAAAACAGTTTGAAGGCACGGGGCATTGGCTCATGTTCCTCTTTGATTGCCGAAAGCCGATAACCGAGTTGCCTCCACCCATGGACGAGGGTGAATTCGCATTCTTCAGTCGACAGGAAATCGATGAATTGGTAATTCCAGACACTGACCACACCATTATTTGGCCATTTTATGACGAACATCGCCGGAATTTTGTAGTGATGCGGGCAGACTGCGATCCCGGAAAAAAGCTCGAAATTGTTGTTGAAGAAACATTTGGGGCGAGTACCTAAAGTTGACTTACAAATTTGCCCCGAAAGAGGCCCGGCAAAAAAACCAATCCTGTTTATCATCCAAGAAACCCTTTCGCCACCCTTTGAAAAACCTTCACCATGGGAGACAAAAAGCAGATAAAAAAGAGCCCGCAGGATGTAGATGTCGTTTCCTCTCTTCGCGAGTTCTCATCGAAAGGAATCAACCGGGATCTGCCCCCTGAAGCCCAACTGGCTTTCTACAAGGACATGGTGCGGATTCGATGTTTTGAGGAGCGTTCCCTGCGCGCCTACCAGCGAGGCAGGATCGGGGGGTTTCTGCACCTGTACATTGGACAGGAGGCAGTGGCGGTCGGAGCAATCTCAGTCATGGGCAAGGAAGATCATCTTATCA
>CAJWSN010000093.1 GCA_913046175.1 uncultured Opitutia bacterium | reverse complement strand
AAGGGTTTTGCCGTCAAAAATTGGAATCAATTCCTTGGCAAAAAGAGAAAAAGGAATCACCGGCACAAAAACCAACAGGCGCCACAGGTTTCGGAGCAATTTAAACTTCATGGGAGGGATTGCCCGGAGTGGAGGATTAATCACAGGACACCTGAAGTGCCTGCATCAAAAAAAGGCATGGAAAACTGGGGCAACCTGCTGGAAAATCCAGTCAACTAGAAACCAATGCCAGCCCTAAGCAGAAAGACAAACACGTCATCATTGCTGTAATGGGAATCAAATATCCACTGGATGTCAGGCTGAACGGTCAGGAAACCGGCAAATACCGCAGAATATGTCAACTCGAGAACCTTTTCAGAGGAGGAGAACCCGGGGTTGGCCGATCCATACTCATCCGCAAAATCCGTCCACAGGTAGGCAAGACCCAAACGATCCCCCGCACGTCCAAAAATGGAATTGATCACGAGTCCGACGTCCAGGCTGTTCCGAACCTTGCTCACTTCCTCAGTCAGGGATGTGCCAAAGCGTCCCCAAATGCCAACATTCTGGGTAAGGTCTTGCTCCAGCAATGTGTAAAGACTGATCAAGCCGGTATCTGGCCGGCCCGTTGCATAATCGGTAAATTCACGGCCGGTGTGCAAATATCCACCAAGCTTCCATGTCGTGGCTGCCGCATTTTGAACGTACTCCAGCATGATCATGGCGCCTTCATCACCGCTCAGGGAAAGGTCAACACCCTCTTCATTATCCTGCTGGGACCCGGTATCCCCCTCGTATATGCCAGCCTGGAGGTAGGAGTTGTCGCCGATGTTTAACTTGGACCATATGCCAAGACCACCGATCGGCCAATAAGGTGCGCCCACATTGCCGGACTGCACGGGGGTGGGTCCAAACCCGGAGTTGATAAAAAGTTGACCCGGCGCAGAGACTGCAAAGTCGTCATCCAGTGCAACAAGCCCGGCCTTGATGGCACCCCAGGAGGTATCATGTCCATACCACATCTGAAAGAGGCGTGTGGTGGAATGACCAGCAATATTACTGAGCCAGTTGAAATCACCGGCGTAATCACTTGGGTTGCTGCCGTGCAGGTTCTGTATCTCGACATGAAACATGCCACCACCCATAAAGGAGGGTGCCCAGTCAAAGCCCGCTGATACCAGGCCTGTCGCACGTTCACCTTCCTCGAGACCACCATTCGCAACGGACGCCGCATCCAGGGTGTAAGAGAAGTAAGGCAGGAACTCCTTGGCAGCCTGGGAGGATGCCACGTTGATCACCCACAAAAATACAAGGGTGATGAGGGGGATTATTTTCTTGGAATAAGCCATGCTATTTTTTCGATAAATCCAAAGCCATTGATTGAGAAAGGTAAATAAAAAGGTAAAGTTCCAGTCACAAAGCAAAACTTTTTTTATGGGCATCTATTTAAAGTTCAATCAATGGGCCGCATTGGGAAGAGCTTTGAAGGCACATGTTGACCCTGCAAAAGTTTCTTAATCTTTGCGACAACCTGCGGATGATCTGCAGCAACATCCTTGGATTCAGCTATATCCGCCTCCAGGTCATACAATTCGATTTTCAGGGGATCCTTGTTGTTCCTGCGAAGCATTTTTTGCCGGACACCCTTCCATTTGCCGGTCCAGACAGCCTGCTGCCCGCCATAGCCCGAAAACTCCCGATAGAGGAACGGGCGCTCCTTCTGTGGTTTGCCCAGTAACGCAGGTGCAAAGCTGATTCCGTCGACGTCCCCGGGAATCCTGTCCCGCAGTCCCAGCAAATCAAGTATGGTCGGCAGGCAATCCTCGGCACCAATCCTGAGGCCCGACACACTGGACGACTTGATCCTGCCGGGCCAGCGCACGATCATGGGAACGCGAACACCCCCCTCATAAAGTGAGCCCTTGAGTCCCCGCAACGGTTTAACGCTCCCGAAGAAATCATAGTCCACTTCATCCTTCAGGTGCGTGGTGCCATTATCAGATGTAAAGAGGATGATGGTGTCCTCCTCAAGACCAAGTTTCTTGAGCAGGTTGAATACATTGCCCATGTATCCATCCATCCTTGAAATCATGGCAGCGTATGCCGCCCGAGGGGTAAAGTGGGGTGTGTACCCGTAACCTTTGGCCCTCGAAAAAGGCGGGTCATTCCACTTTTGCTCAAGGTAGGGCTTTAACTCCTCATCCGGCACGTGCAGGGCCACATGCGGAATGATGGTTGGATAGTATAGAAAAAAAGGCTTTTTCCTGCTTTCTCGAATAAAATCCAGCACCTGTTCATTAATCCGGTCGGATGCATAGTCCTTCCCCTTGAACAGATCGTAGCTGCGGGGATCCGCTGGATCAGTCCCTTTTTTTAAAGATGCATGCCCGGGCACGGGGGGGTTGTTGTCAAGGGGGACACGCCGGTCATCGCTCCAGAGGTAGTTTGGATAATAACTGTGGGCATGGCGCTGGCAGTTGTAGCCAAAGAAACGGTCAAAACCCTGCTGAAGAGGCCCGCCCTCGGTTCCAGGAGGTCCAAGGCCCCACTTTCCAAACGCCCCCGTTGCATACCCCTCCTTCTTGAGGAGATCGGCGATTGTCACTTCATCAAGAGGAATCGGTCGCTGCCCCTCGGGCTTGACCTCGGAATTATTCCGGATGTAGGCATGGCCCGGGTGCTTTCCGGTCATGAGCACACAACGCGAGGGAGCACACACCGCACTGCCACTGTAGCAGGCTGTGAAGCGCATGCCGTCAACTGCCATGCGGTCAAGGTGGGGCGTGCGAATTTTCTCCTGTCCATAGCTTCCAAGCTCGGAATAACCAAGGTCATCAGCCATTACAAGGATGACATTTGGTTTCCGTGCCAAGGCTGCGCAGGTGAAAAAAAGAAGAAGCAAAGGGAAGCAGATACTTGATTTCATAAGAAAAAATGGGGGGGCATTCCTGCCCACCTTCAACATTTTGGCAAACTTTCTTTTACGGGGCGAGGGAGGAAAAACAACTCATCTCAACCCCGACTGGCGGCGGATAATCCACTCCGCACCAAGAATTCCAACTAGCAGGGCAAGAAAGAAAAAGTTTTCAGTGAGAGATACCTTGCGCTCAGCCAATGGCAGCCTGGATGCAAGTTCCAGTTCGTCAACCCTGCCCATCTTGGAGTGGTGATGATAGCGACCGCCGGTAAGTCTGGCAAGATCCTGCAGGACGCCCTCACGAAACTCCGCATCCGCTACTTCTCCACCAGTGTTCTCGACCCCAAGGAAAATCTCCTTGTCAAGGATGTCCCCGTTTCCGAAAACAGCACGATACCTGATCCGGTAATCCCCCGCTTCCCGGGCAGGCAGGTTCGCATTATAGTGACCGGGTCGACTGGAACTGGGAAAAAGCTGAAGGCTCTGCTCGTCCCCGGAAGGACGGACAACCGTGGCCTCGACCAAGGCGTTGCCCGAAGGTTCAAAGTCTGAACCGAGAAGGTCGATCCCGATGTCCACGGGCTGGTTGCCCGGATGAACCTGATTGGCAGACTCAACTGCAATTCGCTCTTCCCCTCCGCTTCCCAGCCAAGTGGAAAGACCGAACCAGAACTTTCGATGTGCGGCGGGACCTTCATCATCCTCCAGGGGCCAGCGCCAGTCGTGCTCCGTGCCCCAGTAGGCACACTTTCCTGCCCCGTAGGCCTGAAGGACCAGCATGGAACCGCCCTGTGAACGAAGATGAGCCGCCTCACGGGCGGCACGGTTCAGTTTATCCACCACCCGGCTCGGCAGACTGGCCGGCAGGAAGAGCTTCAATTTGTCCACCTCATCCTCCGGCGTAAAAACCGGGTCTGTCTCCAGGGCGATCAGGCGCTTGTCCTTGACCAGGGTCTCACGGGCCTCCACCACGGGAAACAAGCCGCCCAGTTTTTCCCGGCCCGGCTCCGGTGGGCCGAACACCAGCAACCCCCCCCCTCGCTTGCTTACAAAATCACGAATGCCCTGAACCAGTTCCTCCGAGAATTCGTCCAATGACTGTGAATCGAGAAAAATAACATCGAATTCATTCAGGTAACCAGGCTTGTCCGGCCACTTTGCGGGCACATCCTCCCCAAAAGGAAGAAAATTATCCTCGCCCGTGCGCAGAATGGCATTGAACTCAAAACGTTCCTCAGAAGCCAGGATGCGCTTGATAAATCGATAATTCAGGTTCATCCGGTTCGACATGAAAAGAACCCGGAAGTGTTCTGGAGCCTCCACGAGCATGACAGCGTAGTCCGAGTCCGTGGAGATATTGGTGTCAGCAGCGGGGCTATCCACAGTAACCTTCAGGTTTCGCGCGCCCGCCTTTTCCGGCTGAAAGGAGAAAGTCACGGTTTGCTCCCCCTTGGCGGGAAGTTTTACAGGGCTTGACCCCAGGACCTCATCACCATCACGAAGAACGGCCATGGTTTGCACCGGCAGGGAGAAGCCATTGCTAAGCTGCACCTGGATCGAGCTCTCCTCACGGGCCACCCCCTTCAGCTCTTCCTGCAGGAATGAAACCTTTAGATCGCCCTTGGGACGATGATCACCCACCCCGATCACGTTCAGGGGAACATCAGCGTCCCGATATTTCTCCGCCACAGCAGCCATGTTCAGGCCAACATTATCATGACCATCGCTCAACAGGACCACGCCACCAATAATTATAAAAGTAAAATAAATTTCAAAACTCAATTACATAGTCAATATTATAACATAGAAAATAAAAAAATTTCAGATACAGAATTTACCGGAACATATGGAAGACTATTTCCTATGACAGGCTTGTATATTCAAACACCTATAATTAATAAAAAAAATAATATTAATATCATTCCTAAATTGTCATTAATAATTAATGGTTCTCAACCTAGTTCCGATAAAGTTTCAAATGAAGAATCTACAAATAATTCTTATACAAT
>CAJWSN010000092.1 GCA_913046175.1 uncultured Opitutia bacterium | reverse complement strand
CTTGTTTGTTTTTTTGGGAACATTGACAGCAGGAAACCCCGGCGCTTTTGTTCATGAAACACAAAAGAATACGCAAATTTTATTAATTCATAAAAAAACAGGCATCATCCAGAAGAAATGAACTACCGGGAAGCCAAGAGGATATTGGAACAACAAAATAACGCTCAGGAAGTGATCAACCAATACAAGGGGCTTGAGACATTTGGCAAAAGAATCGGGTATTCCAGCAACATGGAACTGATTGAAGCACTTCTTGAAATGGAGCCAGATGAGAACGTTCTCAGTATTCTCAAGAAATACGACTACCTTCGCAGTCAGTCCAAGGCACAAACGACTGGCCAGGAAAAATCTGGATAAAATTCAAGGCCTGCATAAAAACGGCGTGCGCCTTGGGAACATTGCCCAAAAACCGCAACTCCCCACAGAACATCAACAATCGCATCGCCGGGAGGAAAAGGGCACGGGGTTCTAGTGCTCCACAACGACCTGCAGCAACTTTTCAACAGAGGCAACAATCTGGTCAGTATCACACAACCGGCCGACACCCTTGTAACCGCAGGCCAGGTCTCCAGTTGCAGGCTCAACTAGCTGGACGGCTCTTTCTTCCAGAATTTCACGATTCCTGCGGGTGGCCGGATGATCCCACATCTTTCCGTTCATTGCAGGTGCGAGCAACACGGGGGCATTCGTAGCCAGGTAAATGGAGGTCAGCAGATCCAGGGCCAGTCCATGGGCAAATTGCGCCAGGATGTTGGCCGTTGCAGGTGCGACCAGAAGCAGGTCTGCCTGGTCAGACAATTCAATATGCCCGGGAACCCAGTTCGTCTCCTCGTCCCACAAACTGGTCAGGACCGGGTTCCGGGAAAGCGTCTTGAAAGTCAACGGGGACACAAAGCGCTGGGCAGAATCCGTCATGATGACATGCACCACAGCTCCCCTCCCCTGCAATTCACGCAGGAGATCCGCCGCCTTGTAGGCCGCAATGGAGCCAGTAACTCCCAGCAGGATCGTCTTGTCCTTCATTTAAATCATGAGGTTCAATGGGGGGCTGAAGGATGAGGAATAATAAGGCAGTGGCAACGCCGGAAATGTTTGTCTTTTAATGCACACTCGATTGGGATAGGTAGGTTGAGTTTTCAAGCCAGCCATTTGTTACTCATGATACAATCCGAAATATCAGGCAAGTACGTTCCCTACAAGCGGATCGAGCTCCACGACCGACAATGGCCGGACCGCAGGATCGAGACCGCACCCATTTGGTGCAGCGTTGACCTGCGGGACGGGAACCAGGCCCTCGCAATTCCCATGGACGGGCCAAGGAAGCTCAAGATGTTTCAGACCCTGGCCTCAATCGGGTTCAAGCAGATTGAGGTGGGCTTTCCGTCCGCATCCGACACCGAGTTCAATTTCACCCGCCGGTTGATTGATGAAAACCTCATTCCGGATGACGTTTACATCCAGGTTCTCACCCAGGCCCGCTCACACCTGATTGAAAAGACATTTGAAAGCATCCAGGGTGTGCACAAGGGAATTGTTCATCTCTACAATTCCACCTCACCCATGCAGCGCGAGATCACTTTTGGCAAATCAAGGGAAGAGATCAAGGCAATCGCCGTTGAAGGCACCCGGCTGGTCAAGAGCCTTGTCCAGACGCTTCCCGACACGGACCTGCAGTTTGAGTATTCACCCGAGAGTTTCTCGGACACGGAGATCGAATACGCGCTGGAAATCTGTGAGGCCGTCATGGATGTCTGGGAACCGACCAACGAAAAACCCATCATCCTCAATCTGCCCGCCACCGTGGAAGTGGCACCGCCCAACATTTATGCGGACATGATCGAGTGGTTCTGCCGCAACATGAAGGAACGCGACAAGGCAATCATCAGCCTGCACACACACAACGACCGAGGAACCGGCACTGCTGCAACTGAACTGGCCCTTATGGCAGGAGCCAACCGCGTTGAGGGAACCCTCTTCGGCAACGGTGAACGCACGGGCAACCAGGATCTGGTCATCACCGCCCTGAACCTGCTTGTCGACGGGGTGGACCCCCGGCTGAATCTATCCGACCTGAACCCCATCCGGGATGTATACGAGTATTGCACCCGCATGGATATTCCAGAGCGGCAACCCTATTCCGGTGATCTCGTGTTCACTGCATTCTCAGGATCCCACCAGGATGCAATCAAGAAGGGTTTTGACCGGCGGGAGAAACTTGAGGATCAAACCGAGCCCAATTCCATCCCCTGGCAGGTACCCTACCTTTCAGTCGACCCAAGGGATATCGGGCGCACTTATGAAGCCATAATCCGCATTAACAGCCAGAGCGGCAAGGGCGGCGTCGCCCACGTCCTTTCCAGGGATTTCGGACTGGACCTTCCCAAGGCAATGCACCCGGAAATAGGAAAAGTCGTCTATATGGAGGCGGATCAAAAAGAACGGGAACTGACTCCAGAGGAGGTTCATGAAGTCTTCCTTCGTGAATACATCAACCGCGATACCCCCCTCAAGCTCTTCAATTACGAGGCCCTGCCCTCGGAGGAGGGAGAAGGACAGGTGGAAATCAAGGCGGCCATTCGCCTAAAGAACGAGGAAAGGCAAATCAGCGGCCTTGGAAACGGGCCCATAAGCGCCCTTGTCCAGGCGTTTGAAAGTGAGGGAATGAAAAATTTCAGCCTCGTGGACTTTCGACAGCATGCCATTGGCTCCGGTTCAGCGACAGACTCAGTATCCTACATCCAGATCAAGCTCGAGGATGGACGGAAAGTATTCGGATGCGGGATTCATTCGGACATCGGAAAAGCCGGCGTCCTGGCGCTCATCAGCGCCTATAACCGGGCGCATGGATAAAGCTCTGACAACCTCCAGCTAATGATTGTCCCAGGGAAGGTCCACTTCCACAGGATCATACCGCCAAGGCTCAAACTGCTCAAACAACTTGCCTGGATTTAGAATGTTCCCCGGATCCATGGCGTTCTTGATCGTCTGCATCGTGGCCAATTCCACATCTGTAAACTCCAAGTCAGTGTAGGCGGTCTTGGCAAGGCCTATGCCATGCTCACCGCTGATTGAACCTCCCAGTTCGACCACCTTTTCCATTACAAGTCGAACAGCCTTGGCTGCAGTCTCACGAACCTGGGGGGACTTCCGGTCATACATCACGTTGACGTGAAGGTTTCCATCCCCGGCATGGCCAAAGACCGCAATCGGCAAACCCGTCTCCTTCCTCACTTTGCCCACATGATCCAGCAAATCAACCTCACGACGAATTGGAACGACCACATCCTGGTTCAATTTGGAGTTGGCAAGCTCAAACATCGCGCCCGAACACTTTCTGCGCACCTCCCACAGTTCATCCGCCTCCTCCATGCAGGAGGCAACAAGATGAGCCATCGAACTGCGTTGCAACCAGCTTTCCACGTGCACACTCTCTTCCGTCACCTCCGAGGGATGACCGTCCAGTTCAATCAAAAGAAGAGGAGACCCGGGGGCTTCCGGAAAAAGAGTCCTCCCAATCCGCCCCTCCGCCCCCTGCACACTGAGTCGATCCAGAAACTCAAGGATTGAAGGACGGGCCACCCCCGCCTCCAATAACTCCTGTGCTGCTTTCAAGGCTCCGCACTCCTCACTGAAAGCAGCCAGGAAAGTCTGGCGGGCCGCGGGCGCAGGAATCAACCGGAGTGTCGCATGGGTGATAACGCCCAGCATTCCCTCGCTGCCAATCCATAAATCCCGCAGGTTGAAACCGGAAGCGAATTTCTTTAAGTCCCGACCAAGCTTTACATGTTCGCCCGTGGGCAGGTAACCCTCAAGGGAGACCACGTAGTCCCTTGTAACACCATACTTCAGGCAACGCAGCCCTCCGGCATTGCAGGCGATGTTGCCGCCAATCGTACACCATTTGAGGGAGGATGGGTCCGGTGGATAAAAACGACCCATGGCCATCGCAGCCTCCTGGATTCTGCCAGTCACCGCACCAGCCTCAGCGTGGCAGAAATTGTTAAGGGGGTCGATTTCAAAGTGGTCCAGGCCTGAAAGATCCAGCACCCACCCACCCCGCCTGGGGGTGGCAGAACCAGTCAGCGTGGAACCAGCCCCACGCGTTGTCACAGGAACTTTGTATTCATTGGCCAGCTTCAGCAGGGTCCCAACCTCAACCGGCTTGACAGGTTTGATAACTGCCTCGGGAGCAAAGGCAATCTTAAGGCCATCGTGGCTCTTGGCGGCAAGGTCCTCCGCCGCAACAGACACTGAGTCGCCCAGGCATTGCTGCAAACAGACGGTGGCCTGGCTGCACAGTGGTTCCCGTGAATCACTCATGAAGACAGGCTGTTGGGAATTTCATGGTGGTTTCCAGGGAAAAATCAGGCGACCGGAACGGTTTGTGACAAAAATCCAGACGCCTCAAGGATAAATCCACAGGCAAAACCGAGGAAGGTCTGAGCTTAAGCCTCAAAATTCTGGCTTCTGTCCAGGAATCCCTTGCGGGGCAGGGTCACATAAGCATGTCTCAACCCCTTTAATCGGTTTCTGCCTCGACTGATAAGGCCTATTTCCCGATCCATATGCTCCATCCAGTCTGCCAGGCTCCTGGAGTTTGCATCCGTCTGGTCCAGGATTGCCAGCATCCTTGCGTTGTCCGCATCATCAAGCGAAGTAACATCTTCCATTGATTTCAGGATCTCAATCAATTTGGCAAGAGCCTCGTCCTTGCGCCCCCCAACCTCTTCAAGTCGGTCAAGATCCTCATTTGCAATGGATTCAGATTCCTCGCGAAGGAGATTCTCGCAATGAGAGAGAACCTGCTCCAGTTTCTGGTCCAGCGAGCCCATCTTTGACCCGGGGCGTTGCGAACCCAATCAGGCCTCCGAGGAAAAGGAACCCGCCTGAATCGTCGACTCGTCAGTCTG
>CAJWSN010000091.1 GCA_913046175.1 uncultured Opitutia bacterium | reverse complement strand
GAAGAAGAGAAACATTCCGTGGTCAACAAGCGGGTCAAGAGAAGCAAAATCATCCACGCCCTGGTAAATTCAATTCTGATCCTGCTGGGAATCGCGTTCTTCTATTTTGGTATTTTTTCCCGTCAAGACACACAAGAATCCAAGGTAGAGTTTCAGTCCTCCTCTCTTATTCCCTGTCTTTTTGGAATAGGCCTGATTGCAACGGGGGTCCTGCGTCCACTTCGTGATAAAATCATAATCCAGAAGTCAAAAATTGAGTCCCGACTCGACAAGCAAGTGGTCAAAGAAAAGAAAAAACTGATGAAGAAGAAGGACAAAGCTGCAGCCAAGGGCAAGGAAGGTGCTGAAATTTCACCGGCAGGGGAAGGTGATGAATTGGAAAGCGAGCTTTCCGGAGCTGAAAGCCTGCTCCTGTTCAAGAAGCTGAAAATCGAGTCCCGGGCAGATGACCTGCAGGAAAAGGTGGACGGACTGACAATAGCCTTGGAGAGTATTGAACAAGTCCTGGAAGAACCACTGGTCACCTAAAAAAGAACCCGGATAAACGGGAGATTCTTAAGAAATCAGGAATTGGAGGGAGGATTTTTCCCAACCACACCAGAAGCCGTTTTCCCGTCCCCTTTCTTCTCTCCTTTAGATTCCTTCTGGCGCAAGGCAATATTCTTGAGCGCATGCTTGGCAGTGGGTGGAAGCGACGGGCGCTTCAAGTCTGTAGGCAATGCTGCAGGACTCGAAACCACGGCATCGAGATTCGCAGCTTTCATGGCATCAAGCACCTCCTTGCGGAAGATGGAAATCTCCCGCGGCGCATCGATGCCAACTTTTACTGTGTCGCCTTCAACCTTCGTAATACGGATTTCGATATTGTCCCCGATTACGATAGATTCCTCGACCTTTCTGGAGAGGATAAGCATTGGTTTTCCCTCATGGAAAAGAAAGTTGCCTCCAGTTCACTCCGTTCCAGTTTGTTCCCCATCAACATTGTCTTCGCTGGCACCAGTTGGCAACTCATACTTGGCGGAATACCGCTCGTAGTTGTTAATGATGACTTGCTTGCCGATACGCGTCTTGCGGTTAACAATGATTGGGCCAACCAGATTGGCTGTGATCTTTGGCGGTACGTCCTTGTTGATTGTTACGATGTTTAAAATGAGGACATCCTCCGGGGATTCGATACCAAGCAACTTTACTTCAGCATCTGGAATCTCCACAGTGTAGTCAGGAATGAACCCAATGGGTTCCAGGACAATGAAGGCCAAGCCTCCCTTCTCCTGTTCCTGAAGCCACATGAAAGGAAGTTCCTCGGGATTATAAATGAGTTCGCAGGTTGTAATGTCAGGGAAGCCAAAAATCCCCTGCGGGAAAGAGACGATGTTGGAGTCCGCATCAACCCCGTTGACGGCATCCTTGTCCTCTGTTGTCAGTTTCATCCGTGCAAATCCGGTAAAAGTAAATAATAGTTCAGCGCAACCCAGCCATTAAATATACTGCAAAAGGGACATGCTAAAAAGGTCGACACCGGTTTGCAGCGCCGCCTGATAGGCAGTCCGGGCCTGATTCAGCTTGACGATTGTCTCTGTCAAGTCGGCATCCACCTCGCTTGAAATACGGTTTTCCACTTG
Organism: uncultured Opitutia bacterium; assembly: GCA_913046175.1. Classification (GTDB taxonomy): domain Bacteria; phylum Verrucomicrobiota; class Verrucomicrobiia; order Opitutales; family JABJCN01; genus JABJCN01. The sequence goes on along the minus strand of CAJWSN010000091.1, from coordinate 3,373 downwards.
TAGAAACCATTCATCATCATGACTCTTGGCAGTTTCAATCCGGTAAACCTTGGCACTCATTTCCCCAATATTCTCGACGAGCTTGTCCTCCGTCTTGATCAAGTCCTTGGCCACTGTGTTGATCCGGGTAACGCCGGTGTTGATAATGACCTCGTCCTCGGCCTTGTACCCGCCATCGGCCTCCGTGAGCGCTTCTTCCAGTTCCTTTAGATTGGCAAAGAAGGAAGCAAAAAAATCATCGTCATCCGTGGAAGTAACCTGCAGGTGAGCGGAGATGACAGTATCCTGAGCCACATAGACGCCAGTTGATGCTGCGGCCAATTCCTCACGGTTTCCAGTAAACGCAGAGTCCTCACCATAAGGCTTCACATTCTCGGACGCCCCGCCAAAAAGGTATTTCCCATTAAACGAACTGTTGGAACGTACCAATGCCTCCTCCCGAATTTGCCCAACCTCCTTGGCATAGGTAGCGAAAGCATTGGGGTTTAGGCCGGAACTGGTGAGCCTGGCAATTTCCTGGGCCCTGTTGTTCAATTGCTCCATTTTCTGCAGTGCGGAAAACGAGGCATTTGCGACATCCAGTGCATGCCCGGCATTTCTCCGATACTGCACCATTTCACGCTTGTCCGTTTCAAGGCGAAGGACCCGACTCATTGTAGTCGGGTCATCCTCTGGCAACGAAATCTTTTGTCCGTCAGACGCCTGTTGCTGCATTTGCAGTTGTTGCTTGTCCAATTTCTGGAGGTTGCGCAACAGGGTCTCTGTCGTGGTCAGGTTGGGTATTCTCATTCCACTGAGTTGTTTGTATCTACCTTTATTTTCTGGTTAGGGGCGTTTTATCTAGCAATCTTCTTCGAAAATTGAACTTACCGCACAAGGCCCGTGACAACTGTCTCCAGTAGTTGATCCAAGACGCCTATGACCTTTGATGTGCCTTGAAATGCGCGTTGGTAGCGCATCAAGTCTGTAACTTCTTCGTTAACATTAACCGAGCCTAATTCTGCACGGTCATCTAGGATTCGTGTTTCCGCCAACTGTTGCAGTTCCAGATCAGCCTCAGCGGTGCGCAAATCCTGGCCGACCCTGGCTGCAGTTGTGGCTATGAATTCACTGAAAGTCCCATCAATCAAATCCTCATTCGTCTTGGAGAACTCCTTTTCAGCCAGTTTGGATATATTGAGTGCCACATCGTTGGCCCCGGAAAAAGTGGTGTGGGTAGCAACGATCGAATCAACGGACAATGACTCATCAAGCTTGAGTCCACCGGCAGTTGAGGAATCTTCATCAAAGAAGTTTCCAACCGTACCATCCGTGTTGCTATAAGCTGTATTCACTGAGACCACAAGTTGTGCAGCCAACGGATTGAGGTTGTCTGCCTTGAGCTTCTCGATCGCTGTTTCAGAATCGATCAATCCGGCAATGGAACCACGAATCGGATCGAAGACCAGTTGGCCCTGATCATCAACCAGTGCATCCAACTTTCCAGTCTCGTCAACCAGTACCAGATTCTGTCCGTCATCAGTCTTGGCCGACACCCCGACAATCGAGTTGTCCAAGGGCACCATTTCCACACTGACAAGCTCCGCAAGTTCCTCAATTGCCTGCTGCCGTTCATCACGAAGATCCACAGCCAAGCCCTTCTTTTTGAACTCAAGCTTGGAAATTTCCGCATTCAAGTCAGCAATCTTGGTCAGGAGATCGTCAATCTGTTGAATTTCGTCCGACACCTTTTCCTGTAGGTTGCTTCGAACCTCCTCCACCCGCTTGTCCACAATATTAAAACGGGTGGTCATGATTTCAGCTTTCTGAAAAAGAACCTCTTTTGCTGCAGTATCGTCGGGTGAGGCTGAAAGTTCCTGAAAAGCATTGAAAAACTCATCAATGGCCTTGGACAGGCTACCCTCCACTGTATCCGAGTCTGGAATGGTATCGAGGCTGGCCGTCGAGGACTTGCGATCGATCTCCTCCCCCAAGGCAGTCTGCAGGTTTTCGCGAGTCTCCTTCTGTGCCTTGGCATAAGCAACCTCGCTCTGGCTTTGCACCACCTGCTTATCAATAATAAAGCTCCGAGCCTGTTCCCTCCCCCAGCTTGTGACGCCTCCGGGCTGCAAGCCAAATGCAGTCTGCAGGGTAACGGCTTCCTTCGGTGCCAATCGCTGGCGCGCGAAGGCAGGATCATTCTGGTTCGCCATATTGTGCCCGGCGACCTCAACATTGCGCGCGTGAATGTTTAAAGACTGGGCGTTACGAAGTATGTCGCTGATAAGTCCAGACATGGATAAAAAATATTTTAGGATTTATACGGTTGTCTTAAGCGGACGCTTTCCAAGCTCTGCGCTAATGGAAAGGTCACCCTGACGGTCGTAAGTTTTATTAATCGAACCCTCCGGCGTCACGGCATGAAGAAGTTCTTCAGCGACTTCAGAGAGTCTGGAAAGGAGAACCTGGTTCTGCTTAACCTTTCTCCTTGCACTGGAGATGAGGTTGTTGATTTCCTCAGCCAAGGAATGAAACATGGGTTGCATAGCCTCAGGGAACCCGGATATGAGCTGTGACAATGTAGATTCCTTATCCCTTTCAAGTTGCCCTGCAAAGTCGCCTACCAGTTGTTGTCTTCGCTTAAGAAGAGCCTGGTTGGTCTCCATCTGGCGCTCCACCTTTTCATTGATCTTGAACAGGGCTTCCGGGTCCCGGTTCAAGATTTTCTCCTGCTGTTCAACCAGCAGGGTCAGCAGTGCGCCATATTCCTCCAGCTCCTGCCGGAGAACTTTGGTCAACTCCTCCAGGGAGGTTAAGTCGAATACCGAATTCATTTTGTGTTATTTGTAGATCCTTTGGATGAAAGTGTTGATTTGAGCTGCATCTGTAGAATATTCGAAATGCCAAGGGCTTGGCGTTCGGCCATGCTGTTGGCAAGGGAGTCAACCAGATGGTAGCGATAAATGCTATTTTGACTGTTTTCCTCGTTTAGATAGGTTTGAAAAACGGGCTTGAGGGAATCCTTCAGAAAGTTGCGCAGAATAACGGCCTCGAATTGTTTCGAGACTTCCATGATTTTAGCCTCCTCGGTCTGATGCCGGGGCAGGTCCGACTTGGGCGGGGCAACTCCCCTGGCCCAATCCGGCAGGCTCTTGGAAACTGTGGCGGTGGTATCCATTAAAGTATTAATTGATGATAAGTTCTGCATGGAGTGCGCCAGCCCTCTTCATTGCCTGCAGAATAGATGTCATTTCACGGGTGGTTACCCCCAAGGCATTGAGCGCCGTGGTCAGGCGGTCAATGGTGGGAAGGCCATCAAAGTTCTTCTGCAGGTTTTGGGGCAACCCACTGAGGTCCTCATCGAGAATCCTAAAATTGCCCACTTGCTCCCTAA
>CAJWSN010000090.1 GCA_913046175.1 uncultured Opitutia bacterium | reverse complement strand
GTCGGGTTTGAATCCAGACTCGTCCGTGTCCACGAAAGTGACAGCTTAGACCCTCACCACTGAAGAAGAGTGACTTGTAGCCTCCGACCCTGCCAATAGTGTAGTCCAGGGTTTCCTCGAAGGCGACTATATAGTGGTTGTCGACCACATATTCTCCCTCCACATCAATGGGAATCATGGCTCCGTAGGTGGAAAACCAGAGATCCCCGTTTCCTGAACACTTGATTAGAAACAGACCCTCTCCCGAGAAGAAACCTTTCATCAGTCCCTGCCACTTTGTTTCCAGGTTTACGCCCATGGTGGAACAGACATATGCGGAATTCTGGAGGAAAATGGTGGATCCATCAAGGTGGACATGATCCATGTCTCCCGGGCTTCCTGGCGCAATTCCGATCTCTCCTGGGCCCTTCTCTGCAGTGAACTCATTGATAAATAGGGACTCCTTGGTGAGCAGGCGTCCCAAGCCTCCCTTCATCTTGGTCTTCATCTTGATGTTGGTGTCCATGGTGGCCATGGCTGAGGCCTCAACCTTCAGGGTTTCCCCGTCAGGAATCTGGACGGTCAGGAAACTGAAGTCCGGTTTGCAGTCAAAACGGTAGTCAAGGCCTGCAGGACCCTGTTCGTTGTGGATGGGTGGTTCTTCTGTCATTGAATGAAAGGTTGCCAGTGTGACGGGTTGTTATCGTGGACGCAGCTTGGGGCCAAGGATTCGGCCGAAGTTTGAAGCATGGTGGGACTGGCACCAGATTCGCCCGTGGCCCTGGAATCGGCATGTCAGTCCCTCACCGCCAAGGATGGAGGAAATCCAGCTTTTTCCCGCCTTGGAAATCTTGAACGAAAGTGTCTCCTCAAAGCCGACGATGTGTCCGGTGTCCACTACATACTCGCCATCCACATCGATACTGTAAATGGCCCCGAATGAATTAATGACAGCCTTGCCGGTACCGCTGAGGTTAACCCAGAAAAGCCCTTCCTTGGAGAACAGGCTCTTGAATCCCTGCCAGTCGAGGCCAACATCGATGGATTCCTCGCTGGCGACGTAGGATCCGCTTTGCAGGACAATATTCGTGGATCCATCCAGTTCAATTGCCTGCATGTCACCCGAGAGGGTACAGGACAGCATGACACTACCACCTTCCTGACCCGCTGTGAAATGGTTCATGAAAAAGGACTCTCCGGCCAACATGCGCTTTAGGCCTCCCATAATGTTACCTGATTTCTTTTTGTGAGTGGTGGTTTCCAGCGAGATGCCACCACTCATGGCGATCATTGCCCCGGCCTCAGCGGTGACTGTCTCCCCACCTTCCAGTTCTACGATCGCTGCTGCTGACCCAGGTCCGTGTTGTATTTCCACTTGCATGTCAGGTTTCCTTCTAAAGTTTGGGGTTTAACCAACCCGAGAGACCGCTCATGCTCCGGGTCTGGATCCAGATTTTACCACTGCCTTCAACGCGGGTGACAAGGCCCTCCCCACTGAATAAGCTGGAGAAAATGCCGCCTGCCATTTGCAGCTTTAGTTTGAGTTGGGGTTCATACGCAACCAGGTGGGAGGTGTCGACAATGTACTCCCCATCGATTTCTTTTTCCACCAGTCCACCGTAGGCACCAAACCATACTGTGCCGGGTCCATGGGCTTCCAGTTTAAAGAAACCTTCCCGAGCAATCCCGGACACCAAACCCGCCCACTTGATTCCGAGTCGCACGTCTTTTGTACAGCAAACAAATGCGCCCGGTTGTAGGCATATCGTATCATTTGAAAGGTCAATGGCCTGGATGTCACCTGGTGTTGCCTGGGTAAGCGTGAGGTTGAGGGCCTCTCCTGTCTGGTTGGCAAACTCATTGATGAAGAGGGATTCCCCACCGAGGAATTTTTTGAACAGTGCAGAGACGAAACCACCGTTCAGGCGCGCATTCATGTCGAGTTCCCCGGCCATTGTGGCCATTGCGTCTGATTCCGCAATGATGGTTTCCCCTGGCTCAAGTGCCACATCCACATAGGCAAAGGATGGGGAACCCTTGATTACTGTTTCCATGATATCGTTGTTATTGAATGTTATTCCTGTAGGTGTGCCGTTAAATCGTTCTGGAGTTTTGTGTAGTTAAAGTTTTGAGGTGGCAAGTCTTTCAACTGAAGATTGTTGATTTTCTTTTGCAGGTTTAGAATCCTGTCTTCAGTGGAGGGGTGGGTGGATAACCAGGTGAGGTTGGAGGTTGCTTTTCCAAGAATGGTCCTGTCCTGCTCCTCCTTGATCTTGTGGAAGAAATCAATAAAGCCTTTGGGGTCCACGCGTGCTTGCACAAGGTAGCGGAGACCTTCCTTGTCGGCTTCCTCCTCGAAGGTCCTTGAAAACTTTTGCTGCAAAATAAAGGCACCACCGTCGGCAAGCACGGCGGCCAACCCGGTCATGTCCCCGAAAAACGTCTGTACGATCAGGTAGAGGCTGGCTGACTCGATAATGTTGCGCAGGGTGTGTTGACGGGTGACATGGGCAATCTCGTGGGCCAGTACACCGAGGACTTCCTCGGCCCTGTCCGCCTTCAACAACAGTCCCGTGTGCAGGACGACAAAGCCACCAGGCATGGCAAAGGCATTCAGGCTGGAATCCTCCACGATGTGGAACTGGAACATAAACCTATCCTCCGGCAGCACCTCGACCAGAGGAGCCACAAGTTCCTGCAGTTGGGCCTGGATTTCCGGGTCCTGAATCAGCTTTTTGTCAATCGTAACCTGGGCAAAGGCACTACTTCCGAGTTTTTTCTCCATTTCCGGGGGAATTCGTCGTGCCACGGCATGTGCCATGGAACCTCTTGCTGCAAAAATTCCCCATGCGACAAGAACAATGGAGAGGAGTAACCCCAGCATTTTGCCTGTTCCTGCCATGCTGGAACGCCGAATGCCATTGATTTGAGCCTGTGTCTCCCGGTGTTCAAGGAGAATCTTGTCGCGCAGCACCCCGCGATCCGGTGTATGCAGGGTGACGTCCGGCTGGGAGGGGTGATTGAAGAAAACGAGGCGATTGTTTGTACCTCCAACCCCCACTTCCAATTGATCCAGTGGGAGGGTGATGCTTTGCCCTTTGCCATGAAAGACTGGACCTGAATCCAGGATTCTGAGCTCACCGGCGATTCTTCCACCGGCAAGCCTTTTGTCGTACATTCCCGCCTTGTAACTATCCGTGTTCAAGCCCAACCATCCCCATCCTAAGGATTCACAGCAATGATAAAATCATTTCACAACACACCAGTCGTAACCCCCTCAAAATTCGCTGCTGTGTGGCCTTTTTCAAAGGTCACCCCATGCGTAAACACCGTTAATTGTAATTCGCGTTTATTTATCCTTGGTCGGCGTGGCATCTGCCTCAAGGTCACCCAGTGCATACTGAATCCCGGCAAGGTAATGCTTGAGGATCAGCGGATTCCAGAAAATTTCGTTGCGATGCCCTAGGGAGCAGTAGAATGTCCGTCCCTTCCCGTAGTTGGCCACCCAGCTGATCGGATAAAACTTATCGTCCCGGCGACCTCTCTTGATCTCATTTTCCCCAAACTTTTCGTTGTCGAGGGCAAGCAGCATTTTTCGATCAGTTGGTAGTGCAGTGTCATTGCGGAACTGGTATATTTCATCCGTGACTTCAAACTCAGTGCCAACAAATGCCTTCGTGACAGGGTTGGAGGCGGCAAGAATGCGCACGGGCACCTTCTTGTGCCATGGGTGACCCGCAAAGGCCCCTCCCATCATCTTGTTATATTCGGCCCACTTCTTGTAGGTGTCGGTGGCGGAGTGCATGCCGGCGAGTCCCTTGCCGCTCTTCACAAAGTCCACCAGACTTTTCTTGAGGCGTTCCTCCCGCTCAAGTGCGGCCTTTTTCTGGTCAGCGTCACCGGGAAGTTTCCGGGGACGAAATATTTCACCTGTGGTGTTGACCATGACCACTGCATCAAAATCCTTGAGGGTATCGGGTTCAAACATGGAGTCGTCCTCACTGTGGACCGCCGACCAGGCACCTGTTTTCTCACCGATCATGGTGATGGACTTGGCGCCTGTCTCAATCGAACCGTGCCGGAAGCCGTTGGTCTTGGAAAAAATGAGAATCTTGCGCGGGCTTTTGGGTTTTGCCGGTGCCTTTTCGGGTAGTGCGGCCCTGATTTTCTCTATGTCCTGCTCACTGGGTGGTCTTGCGTTGAGCGATGGGAGGGCATTGACTATGAGTGCTGTAAGGACAAAAGCTGTAAGGATTTCCTTCATGATTTTTGATGATTTGGTTTTGTATTTTATAAATAAATAGCGTAATTCCCGGCGTTTCTACCCCCATAGTGTCAACCTGCAAGTGGATATTTGAAGATATTTCTTGTTGTTGTGATTGTGGATTTTTTAATCGGGCCACTTTTATGTACAAGCAATTCGTTTCTTCGAGGAAAAATACGTTTTCAACCCTCCTGTTGTTGAGTTTTGGATTATCCTGCATGGGCGGGGACAAGGTTCTTGTCACGCCCGGTTCGGTCTGGACTTATGATGACAATGGAAAGAACCCCGATGCCAGCTGGCGTTCCGTCCAATTCAAGGATTCTGAATGGAAAAAAGGCAAGGCACCCCTTGGTTACGGTGACAAGGGGATGGCGACTAATATAGGTTATGGTGGAAACAAGAAACGGAAATTCGTGACAACTTATTTTCGTCACGTTTTCAAGGTGGAGAATCCTGGAGCATTCACCTACCTCAAGCTTGAGCTTATGCGCGACGACGGTGCCGTGGTTTACCTGAATGGAGAAGAGGTTGTGCGAGATGGCATGCCTGAGGGTCCCATTCAATCGCAGACCCTTGCCAGCGAAAAAATTTCAACTGCAACTGCTGAGACCCGGTTTCACAGGCATGAAATCGTGGGGGTTTCCCTGCTCGATGGTGAGAACGTGCTTGCCGTTGAGGTGCACCAATCAAGTACCCGCAGCAGTGACCTTCGTTTTGACCTGAAGCTATCCGGCACGGATGAAAAACAGCAGGGAGGTGGATTGGT
>CAJWSN010000089.1 GCA_913046175.1 uncultured Opitutia bacterium | reverse complement strand
CTGTTATGCGTTCAGCAACTTCCTTTGCCAGGTGCACTGCAGAAACCTCATAGTAGCTCAAGACTTCTTCATGCGCCGCAATAGACAAAGGCGATTTGCCCGACTGCAACTGCGACAGCATACCTGGATTAACAAAATAGGTAACCACTACGTCTGCATTAGGGTTATGCTCTCTTAACCGACGGAGAACTCCTTCCATTCCTCGAATGCATGCTTCCCTGGAGTGATGGGCATCTTGATCATCGTTAACTGCAAATTCCAAGAAAAACAAATCCACGACACCTTTATCCAACACGTTAGTCTGGAGCCGAAATGCTCCAGTAGTGGAACAGGTGGATGAGATTCCAGCGTTAGTAAAAGTAAACTCGGTTCCAGGAAAGCGCTCTTGCAGCCATTTGGTCATAAGTGGCCGATAGCCATTCATTTGAGTAATAGAACCTCCCATGAAAGCGACATGCCCCTTTTTGTTCTTTTCAAATTGAAGAAGTGAGTTCGCATGATTACCTCTGAGCAAAAGATTGGGGCTCAGTTCGTTTGCGGCCCATGCGAAAAGCGGCCAACAGGCTAGGAAAAGAAATTTCAGTGGAAGCTTCATTGGGATGTAGGGTTCATTTGGAGGAATCGGCTAAATCAAGTGCTTCGTTTGCCAAAAAAGAGATTTTCTCAAAGTTTCCAGACGAGATAAGTTGCCCTGACACCAGCCAAGAGCCACCCACGGCATCTACTTCGGGCAAATCCAAATATGCCTTGGCTTTTTCAAAAGTGATTCCTCCAGTTGGCAAGAACGAGACCCCCTTTGCTCGAAAAGGAGCTGCAATTGCTTTCAGGGCCGTGACCCCTCCTGCAACCTCTGCGGGGAAGAATTTCAGCTGTTTATAGCCAAGGGCAAGGGCTCGGGAAATTTCTGTCGGGGTTGACACGCCTGGCAACAAAGGGAAACCAAGTTCCAGGCATGTATCAATGACCGCTTCATCCAAGCCCGGGGAAATACCAAAGTCGATGCCATTGTCAAGAAGCTGAGGAATCGAATCCGAGTCTAAAATCGTGCCTGCCCCCAACAAAATGTCAGGAAAGCGCTTGCGTACTTGACTGAGTGCTTCTCGAGCAGCGCCTGTACGCAGAGTGATCTCCAAGATGCCCAATCCTCCTTTCATTAGGGCTTCTGCCAAGCGGCAGCCATCATCAACCTTTTCCACAACCGCCACTGGGACGACCCGCCACTTTCGAATTTGGTTTTCGATGCTTGTGGTTTCGTTCATTTTGCGTTTCTAGGTATGTGTTCAATCCATCTTGCGCAAGTGGTTTCAACTGTATTCTTGAAGTCTCTCCAAATGAGCTCTAATTCTTCCGCTTCGAACAAATACCCGAAAATTGCTCGGTTCAAGGATGTCTCGTCTTTTCGCCATCGATTAACGGAATTGGACTTGGATTTGCCTTCTGATGAAGAAATCCTTCCTGCATCCGAGGGATCTCCCTTGGCTAAATCCATTGAAGTTGGCGGGGTGGAGGTAGGGAACCGATGGTGCATACACCCCATGGAAGGCTGGGACGCCAATCGGGATGGGTCCCCTTCCGAGAATACTTTGCGAAGGTGGAGCAACTTTGGTAAAAGTGGAGCCAAATTAATATGGGGAGGAGAAGCGGCGGCTGTCCAAATCGATGGAAAAGCCAATCCGAATCAAACACTTGCAGTCCCCGAAAACTCCAAAGGCCTGCATCGGCTTCTTTCTGAATTGGTTGGCGAACATGCAAATTGCCATGGCACCACCAATGACCTGTTGGTTGGCCTCCAGTTGACTCATTCGGGACGCTTCTGCAGACCTAATGACAAAGAAATTCTGGAACCGCGCATAGCCTACCACCATCCTTTGCTCGATGCGAAATTTGGCATAGACCCCAATGACGACAGCGTGGTTTGGTCAGACGAGGAGCTCTATGGCTTGGTGCAATCCTATGTTTCCGCAGCTAGCATCGCTCAGGAGGCGGGGTTTCGCTTCGTAGACGTAAAGGCATGCCATGGCTATCTGTTGCACGAATTCCTCTCGGCTCGCTCTCGAGCAGGCGAATTTGGGGGAAGTTATTCAGGGCGCACGAAATTGCTGAAATTGATCATCGCTGGAATCAAGGGAAAGTGCCCTGATCTGCTAATTGGTGTGCGTCTCAGCTTATTTGACACCGTGCCTTTTCAGACCAGCCTAGAGTTAGGTCGCCCAATGGATTACTCGGATTATCTGCCATACCGCTTTGGTTTTGGCGTGGACGAGGAAAATCCTTTGCAAATGAATATGGAGGAACCTCTCCTTTTACTCGAGGAATTGAAAAATGCAGGTGTGGCACTGGTCAACCTTTCATGTGGTAGCCCCTATTATAATCCACATATCCAAAGACCGGCGATTTTTCCGCCCAGCGATGGGTATCAACCTCCGGAGGATCCCCTGGTTGGTGTCGCCCGCCAAATTCAAGCCGCTCGCCGATGCATTGAGACTGTCCCCGGTCTGCCAATCGTGGGAACTGGTTACACCTACCTCCAGGACTTCCTCCCGCACGTTGCCCAAGCCGTTGTCCGTGAAGGCTGGGTCGATTTTGTGGGCCTCGGTCGAATGGTCCTGTCCTACCCTGAGCTCCCCGCAGACGTCCTTGCTGGCAGAGAACTGCGCAGGCGCGGAATTTGTCGCACCTTCAGCGACTGCACCACCGGCCCACGCAACGGCATGGTCTCAGGTTGCTTTCCCCTCGACCCTTTCTACAAGGAACTCCCCGAAGCCATCAGCGTGAAGCAAATCAAGAAAGAACTGGCCGCAAGCTGAACCTGCCCAGCACCATGAGCGAACAAGAAACAATCACTTCCCGCCCAGTCGGCTTAATTACGGGAGGCACCCGGGGCATCGGCCTGGGCTGCGCCCAAGCTCTCGTCGCCGAAGGTTGGGATCTTGCCCTCAACGGAATCAGAGACAAGGAATCCGTTCAGCCCACCCTTGATGCTCTAAGTGAAACCGGAGCCGAAGTCCACTACTGCCAAGGCGACGTCTCAAACACCTCTGCCCGAAAAGCAATCCTTGATCAAGTTCGCGAACGCTTCGGTCGCCTCAACCTGCTCCTCAACAACGCGGGTGTCTCGGTCAAGGAGCGGGTGGACCTTCTCGGCGCAACTGAGGAAAGCTGGGACCGCGTGATCGGAGCCAACCTGAAGGGACCCTACTTCCTGGCACAGGCCGTCGCCAAGTGGCTCATCGAGCAAAAGGAAGCCGACCCCGGCTTTCGTGCCTGTATCATCAACATGGGATCCGTCTCCACCACCATGGCCTCCACCAACCGGGGCGAATACTGCGTTGCCAAAGCCGGTCTCGGCATGGCCACCAAGGTTTTTGCCTCACGCCTTGGGGAGAAGAACATACCCGTTTACGAGGTGCGCCCGGGAGTGACAAGAAGTGACATGACAGCCAGCCCGGAGGTCACGGCAAAGTATGACAAGCTAATTGACGAAGGCCTTGCCATCACCAAACGCTGGGGCACCCCGGAGGATGTGGGTAAAGCCGTTGCCGCGCTTTGCAGGGGCGACTTCCCCTACTCCACGGGAAGCGTTTTCATGGTGGATGGTGGGATGACTGTGCCCAGGTTGTAGCCCTACAGCTTGGCAGCCATATTGTTGATTTCCGCCTTGGAATAAGACTTGAATGTGCCACGCGTCGCCTTGGCCATCTCCTTCATTGGCTCCTCCGCTTTTGCATTGGGAATACCAAAGGCAATTGAGTTGACCTGAATCTTGTTCCTTTTCTTGACCTTGTCCACGGTTGCCTGCGGATTCCCTGTAGCACCGTCAGTCATGAAGTAAATTACCTGGGGTGCGGGACTCATGGAGTAAGCCATGTTGAAAGGATTTCGCCAGTCCGTGCCAAAGCTGACCGGGGTTCCACGAACATGCTTCTCAAAGCCAGCCTTGATCCCCGGGGAACAGGCGCGCCACTTGGGAATCGGTGGCCTCCACCCCTTCTTTGGCGTAAAATTATGAGCACCACCATTCTTGTCCCAATGCTGTGCCGCCTCCCTGGGATTGGTTCCCGCTATAAAGGCAGGGCCTGAAAAGAAAATAAGCGCCACCTGCACGTCCCGATTGAAAGTGTTCAGGGTCTTTACCAGTTCATGCTTCATGACCTTCAACTGGTTGGCCCCCATTGAGGCCGAATAATCAATGAGAAAGGCGAAACGGTTGCCCTTGGATTTCATTCCAAAGAACGAGACCATGTTCATTGAGCCCAAGTCCATGCCAAGCCCAATGTTGCCGGTGGCACCGGCTCCTGAGATTTCCCCGACATCCCCCTTGTCAACGGAGACATTGAAATCAATTGATTCCACGTTGATGTCGGCAATGTCGGTATTCACCGTGATGGCGGTTCGAGGAGCTGTGGTGCTCGAGCTCTTCTCCAGTTGCTGTTCCTGGATTTTTTTCTGCTGCTCCTCCGGATCCTCCTGAATCTGGTCCACCGCCAGTTCAAAGCCAGGATCCTCCTCCTCCGCATCCTTGATGAAAATAACAATCACCATGGCCAATGCCAGGATCACACCCGCCACGGCAACGCTGATCCCCCAGGAAACAAGCATCCACTTGTCAAACTTTGTGCGACGCTGTGGAAGAACAGATGAACGAGGCTCCTCCTCCTGGAGGGTTTCAAGTTCTTCCTCTGTGTATTCGTCGCTCATCGGAACATGATGATAACTTTCACAATGATGTATTTAAGCTGCTCAACATCACCAGCGCAAGCCACTTCTACCCGCCTTGGGCAGCAGTCAAAGCCAACACAAAAACAATCTGGAATGTCAGAAAAGGCAGGGCAACCTATAGATTCGCAGCCATCTTGGCAATTTGCGCCTTGGAGTATGACTTGAAGGTGCCACGGGTTGCCTTTGCCATCTCCTTCATCGGCTCCTCCGCCTGTGCATTGGGTATCCCAAAGGCAATCGAATTGACCTGAATCTTGTTCCTTCTCTTTACCTTCTCCACGGTTGACTCCGGGTTCCTGGTCGCCCCGTCGGTCATAAAGAAAATCACCTGTGGAGCCGGACTCATGGTATAGGCCATATTGAAGGGATTCCGCCAATCCGTCCCGCCACTGGTGGGAGTTCCCCGTACGTTTTTTTCAAATGCAGCCTTGTTGGTCGGGGAACAGGCCCGCCACTTTGGTACGGGCGGCTTCCATCCCTTTTTGGGAATCCAGTTGTTGAAATCCCGGTTGGGATTGTCCCAGTGCTGCCGAACCTC
>CAJWSN010000088.1 GCA_913046175.1 uncultured Opitutia bacterium | reverse complement strand
CCGCACCACCTGCGGGATGATTTCCCCGGCTTTCTCCACGATGATGTGGTCGCCAATGCGGATGTCCTTGCGGCGGATTTCATCCTGATTGTGAAGGGTGGCGCGTGACACGGTGGAGCCGGCGAGTTGCACGGGCTCCAGTTCCGCGACCGGCGCGATGATCCCGGTGCGGCCCACCTGCAGGGTGATGCCGTGGAGGATGGTCTCCTTTTGCTCAGCGGCGAACTTGAAGGCGATTGCCCAGCGGGGAGCCTTCGCGGTGAATCCTGCATCGGCCTGTGTTTGCAGGGAGTCCACCTTGATGACTGCACCGTCGGTCTCGTAGGGATAGGACCTGCGAAGTTCGTCAAGCTCCTCGATTGCTTCCCATGCATTCTCGAGTGAGGAGCATTCCCAGAAGTGGGCCAAGGTCGGCACCTGCCAGTTTCGGAGTTCATTACGAAACTGGGATTGGTACTGGAAGGATGCCGGGTCACAATACCCGAGTCCATAGAGGACAATTTCGAGTTTGCGTTCTGCAGCTTCACTCGGGTCCAACAGTTTGACCGAGCCCGCAGCTAGGTTGCGTGGATTGGCGTACAGGTTTTCGCCGGCCTTCTCTCGAGCCTCGTTGATCCTTTTGAATTCCTCGCTGCTGATATAAATCTCTCCGCGGATTTCAATCAAAGCCGGAGGGTTGGTTGTTGCCAGTTCCCGGGGAAGGTTGCCAATTGTTAACACGTTGCGCGTGATATCGTCTCCTTCAATCCCATTGCCTCGGGTCACTGCCCCGAGGAATTGTCCAGCCTCATACGTTAGATTGACCGCAACACCATCGACCTTGGGTTCGACCACGTATTGCAGACATGTATCCGGAAGCAGGTTCTGCAATCTTGTCTCGAAGCCCATGAGCTCTTCCCGGTTGTATGTGTTGTCCAGGCTGTACATGGGTTCGCGATGCTTCAGGGACTTGAACCCCTCCAGTCGGTCGTCACCGATCCCTGAGTTTTCATCAATGGATTCCTCCAAATGCGGATGGCCCGCCTGCAAGTCCTCCAACTGCCTTTTCAGCTTGTCGTATTCCGGGTCGGAGATGACCGGTTCAGCTCTTTTATAATATAACTCGTCATGCCTTTTGATTTTTGCTCGCAAGGCTTTCAATTGCCGAAGGGTTTCCAAATCCGACATCATGAATTTATATGAGCGTCTTTCTTCTTTGGGAAAAGGGAAAACTCGAGCAATTTTCGGTAGGCTTTCCATGAATGGTAAAGTCCTGCGGCAAGAAGTGCCCCCAAAGTGTCTGCAATCCAGTCTGCCAAATCTGCAACGCGGCCCGGCACGAATTTCTGGTGGAATTCATCTGAAGCGCCGTAGGCAGAAGCTGCAAGCACAGCCAACAACATGCCCCTCCATCCTTTTTTCAAGAATTTAGGATGTCGCAAGAACAGGGTGGCCAGAAGTCCATAGAGAAAAAAGTGCGCCCACTTGTCTGGAATGTCCAATGCAGCTTTCCTTCCATCCATGGATAGTCCGGAAGCCCAGAACAAGGTGCCCATAAGGGCAATTGCGTAAAAGATTTTTTGCATTGGCCAGAGAACAGGAAAGCAGAATTGAAAACGGAAATATTTCTTGGGCTGTTTTATTTTGAAAATACTCGAAACGGATACCCAAAAAGCTCGAATTATCTATAATTGGAAAAAAAAATCCGACTACATTCCACATCTCCAGCGGGTTGCAGGGTGACCTGTTAATAATTTCGAAAAAGTCCAACAACTTTTAGTTGCCTGCCGGGCGATTTCAAGACTCTACTACGATGCAAGAATAATTAGAAAAATTCATCCAGGGAGTTCTTGGGCAAAGAGGCACTCGCAACCCGCTCCAGCAAAGGCTTTACGCACATTAAAAAAAATGAACAACCCCAAGATATGGGGGTCTAACGAAAAAATACCACAATATCTTGTGTCTCAGGGTTGACAATGATTCAAGTGACCTATGACATGGAAACACTTTTCCCGGAGAAAACCTCCAAAGTCGCAGGCGTTCGAAGGTTCATGAACCATTCCCCTGTCAAGGAGGCATTATCTGGTTCGAAAACGGCAGAAAAACCATTGTATAATCATCTCTGAAACAGCTCCCTCCCTCGCATCTCAGCAAAGAAAAATGTCCACGATTACGCACAAAATTGGAAACAAGGAATTCAACCTCGATGAGGAAAAGGCGGAAGCCGCTTACGAAGCCAAGAAAATCATCAATGGCCGGGACACCATGACGTTCAACCTGTTGCCGTTAAAGTACAAGTGGGCCTACGAGATTTACAAGAAGATGAAGGCCAATCACTGGGAACCCGAGGATATTCCAATGCAAAGGGATGTGCAACAGTGGAAGTCCGGGGACTTGCGGGATGTGGAACGTTGGATCATCAAGATGGGCATAGGGTATTTTTCTGCGGCAGAGGGGATTGTCGGCGACAATATTATCCATGTGGTGCGGGAAATGGTGACGGCGCCAGAATTAAAACTTGTTCTTGGACGCCATGCCCATGAGGAGAATATTCATGCGGACAGCCTGCTTTACATGATAAGCTCCCTGGGAATCAACCCTCACGAATGTGAGGCGATGTTCGAGCAGATTGAGACCATTCGCCGCAAGAACGAGTTTGTCACGGAGATTTCCAAGTCATTGCGGCGGGATTTGGACCTGACCATAACGGAGAACAAGCAGCTTCTTGCAAAGAACATTTTTGTTTTTGGTCAATGCATGGAGGGCACACAGTTCTATGGCCTGTTTGGAATGATCCTGAGCCTCTACCGCCAAAACAAGTTTGAGGGCATTGGCCAGATGTTTCGCTACACCTTGAGGGATGAGTCCAACCATATAGAAGTCTTCCGTAACCTTTTCAAGGATTTGGTCGAGGAAAACGGGGACATATGGACAAGCGCCTTTCAGGCCGATTTACTGGAGACCATGAAAGAGGCAGTGGCCCTTGAGAAGGAATTTATATCTGATTGTCTGCCAGTGAACGCGGTTGGTTTGTGCGCGGATGATTTTCACCTTTACATTGATTACATTGCCGACCGTCGTCTTGAGGGGGTGGGGCTTTCCACACTCAATCCCGAGACAAAAAATCCTTTCCCGTGGCTCGCCGAGGTGATCGATCTCGAGAAGGAGCAGAACTTTTTTGAGGGAAAAGTCACGGATTATCAAAAGGGTTCCTCGCTTGGTATTACGGAGACCTCGGCGGAGGAGTTGCTCGGAATCTGAATTTAAATCAAAACAATAACCCACCTCTCTGAAGCCAGAAAGGAGCCTGCCTATGAAAATTACAAAAAGGACGTTTGAAGAAGATCAGAAGTTACAGGAATTTGCCCGAACGCCGCATGAAAATAAACCACAGTTCAACTGGGGTGGGCTGGTTGATGAAGGCCGGTGGAACAGTCCGCACATTCTCGTGGGCAGCACGGGCAGTGAAGAGGTGTCCTTTGATATTGCTGAAGTCGCGAATATTATAGGCAACGCGCTGACCAACCTGCTGTTGTCCCGCGAGGAGCAGGATATTTTCAGTGAAAAAAACAAGTCGTTTGTGGCCAGAATTTCCAATCTTGTGGGGGGGCGGTTGGAGGAACAGCTTGTCAATGGTGAATCCATTATCCTTTCCAGGCGGGATATTAACCATTTGATCGAGAAGGCACTCATTGAGGAGGAGGCCTTCGACGTGGCTAAAAGCCTGTTGTTTGCCAGTAAAATTGAAGACGGAACCGGGGGTCTTGAAGACGATGATGACGAAAACAGACTACAACTGCGGCTTATTCGCAGGAATGGAAAGGTGGTGCCTTGGAATGAGTCCAAGATAGAGATCGCAATCCGCAAGGCGTTCCTGTCTCTGGAACTTGATTCTGAACCTGCTGTACAGCTTGCAAGGGACGTGACCCGCCACATCCTCAAGCTGGGGCAGGAATTTGTGAACATCGAGGATGTGCAGGACCTCGTTCAGGAAATCCTCATGCGCACAGGCTTTTACAAGGTTGCCGAGGCGTACATCCTTTATCGAGCGCGTCGTGCGCATGATCGTGAGGCGACATCCTTGTCGGTTGTTTCCCAGGAGGATGAGAATCAGGAATCCATGGTGGTTGTCCGCCAGGCAAATGGGGAGACCTATTTCTGGGACGGGCTCGACTTGCGCAAGCGGATTGAATTTGGCATTATCGGCCTCGACCTTTGCCTTGCACCAGACGAGATTGAAAAGGAGCTGCGCCGGTCCATATTTGCGGACATGGAGGAGGGGGACCTACACAAGACAATCATTCTCAACGCCAAGGCTTTGCTGGAGAAGGATGCCGACTTCTCCAAGTTTGCCGGACGCATCCTCCTGACATTCCTGTATGAGGAAGTGCTTGGATGGAACATTGTTGAGGACGGGGTGGAGGCATTGAAGGACTTCCATCGTCGCGCCTTCAAGCGAAACTTGAAACGGTGTGTGGAGATTGAGCGACTGAGTGACCGTCTTCTGGAATATGATTTGGACAAACTTGCAGAAGCGCTGGATCCAACTGCAGATCTGGACTTCGATTATCTGGGTATCCAGACACTGTATGACCGGTACCTGATTGTCGACAAGACGGGCCAGGAGCACAGGAGGCTTGAGTGTCCGCAATTGTTTTGGATGCGCGTTTCGATGGGACTTTTCCTGTTGGGGGAGAACAACCGAGAGGATCCGATTATCGAACTTTACTCCCTATACAAGAGCCGTCGGTTTTGTTCTTCCACACCAACATTGTTCAACTCCGGAACCCTTCACTCGCAACTTTCCTCCTGCTACTTGTACAAGGTCGGAGACGACCTTGAGTCCATCATGGTTCGCGGGATTGCAGAGAATGCCTTTCTTTCCAAATGGGCGGGGGGTCTTGGAGGCAGTTGGACTGCCGTGCGTGGTACCGGGGGTTATATTCGTGGAACCAATGGAGAGAGCCAGGGAATTATCCCATTCCTGAAGCTTCACAATGATCAACTGCATGCAGTCAATCAGGGAGGCAAGCGACGTGGCTCAGGTTGTGCCTACCTGGAAACCTGGCACAATGATCTTTTTGATTTCCTTGAACTGCGCCGCAATACCGGGGACGAACGTCGCCGAACCCATGAACTGAATATTGCAAACTGGATTCCCGATCTCTTCATGAAACGATTGGAGAAGCAGGAGGAGTGGACCTTCTTTCGTAGCAATGAAGTGTCAGACCTACACGAAATTTACGGTAGGGCCTTCGAGGAAAAATACTGTGAATATGAAGCCAAGGCGGAAAGCGGAGAGATTTACGGGGAGAAGCATCCCACC
>CAJWSN010000087.1 GCA_913046175.1 uncultured Opitutia bacterium | reverse complement strand
CCCCACTCCGGGGATTAGGGTTAAAATCAAGCCAATAACCAGTAAACCGCTCAAGATCCATGTCAGATTGCGCATCTTGTCCAGGGACATCAGGAAAGCAGCCACACCTCCTGCTATTCCAATCACAAGCCACACCAATTGCTTTTTCAAGAAGGTGAATTCATTATTGTAAATTGAATGGCTTGCACTGAACAACGTTACGAGGCCAAGCATGGTCAGGCACGATACTCCAAGCAAAATCAAGGTTGCCCAGAGGGTGAAGCGCCCCTTTCGTTCGTGCGATGCTGTACACATGCCTTCCATGTCGATCCCTGAAGGAATTTATGTCTCGAAATCTGCGAACCAGAAGCCCGCAGGTTATTCGACATCCTCTACAGGAACTATCAAGGCATCTTCATCGAACAATGGAACCTCGTCCGTTGATGGCGTATCTCCAGGGACGGGAACCGTTCCCAGAGAATCCAAATTCAATCCGGAAGGACTTGATGGGACGGGTCCAGGAGTACTGACAGGCGGTGGGCTTTTTACGAATTGCCCGACGCTCTGCGGCAGGTTTCCAGAACCAGTATTTACCACCAGTTTAGTGCCAATCTGCAAGGCGGATGGATTCTGAATATTGTTTAGACGAATAAGATCGCTTGTTTTCATTCCGTACTGGCGGGCAATACTTGATGGATACTCTCCACGTCGAACAATATGGTGTCCTCCTCCAGCTGTCGTGGGAACCACTGTTGTTGCAGCAGGCTTACGAATCTCCCGCACAGCCCCCCCCTCGGGAACAACAAGTCTCTGGCCAATCAGCAAACGGTCTGTGAAAAGCCCGTTTGCTGATTTCAAATCCTTTACAGATGTTCCATAAGCATACGCCACCCTGGTCAAGGTGTCCCCCTTCTTCACAACATAGTCCTGGGCTCCACTATATGGCTGGGATGGAAGATCAAAACTCAAGCGGGGCAATGGGGATTCACTCTCACTAATGCCAGGTATCCTAAGTGACTGGCCGATGCCGAGGAGTGACCCCTTGGTCATATCGTTTGCCCGCATCAATTTGTTTAGGCTAATCTTGAATTTCTGTGAAATGCCCCAAAGTGTATCGCCTCGCTGAACGATATAATCCAGATCATCATTTTTTTGGGGGAAATTCTGGGAGGTATCCAGACCAATGAATTCAAGCGGTTCCGGTTCACTATCCTCAAGAATGGGTGGAAGCAAAGGACGGGATGGTGACTGGAACACATCCTGGGCCAGAGTTGTTTCCTGCAATTCATCGAAATCAGCATTGAATTCAGAACTGATTACGACGGGGACATCTCCCCCTTCAGGGTATTCACCCACAGGCGTCACTGTATCTTGCACAGTAGCAGCAGGGTCAGACTTATTCCAAGGCAAGGACTGACATCCTGCAAAAAGCAGGAACATGGAACCCAGAACGACAAAAATATAGCCTTTCGGGTGATTTGGTTTGGTATCTTGTTTCATTAGTTTTCTAGGATTTACGTGTGCATTTGTTTGATTTGAAAATTCTTCAGCTACGGTCAGAAAATACCTTCAGCTTGTCTCCAACCTGTAATTTGGATGCGTCCTTGATGCCGTTCAGAGTCATTAAATCTGTGGTTTCCATCCCGTATTTGGCTGCAATCATGGAAGGGTTCTCACCTTGGCGTACAGTGTGCATCTTGGTTGTCTGCATCGTGGCTATTGTTGCAGGCGCCTCAGCTGAATCGACAACCGCTATAGGCTCAGGGTCGGTGGAAGTCTCCTCATTCAAGTCCACGGTATTTTTCGAACTCACCCCAATCTGCATTATGATCAAAGGTATGGCTATGAGATGAGCCAAAAGGACGAGGGAGAATATTTTTATGATTTTCATGATGCGGCGGTGAAAAATAGTGGGATGAATGGTATCAATTTAGTTTCTTGCTATGCTGCTTTAGCTCGACAACGGCATGCTCAAAGGAGTCTCCTCGTTCCTCGTAACCCCGAAACTGATCAAAACTGGAAAATCCGGGGCTAAACAGGATTACACCTGGTTTGATGGCACGCATGTATGCTGCCAAGAGGGCATTCTCCAGACCGGCATAAACCTGAACAAAAGCTCCGCGTCCAGCTAGATGGTTCTGAAGTGGACGAGCAGTTTCCCCAATTAGATAGGCTCCATCCAGGTGAGGAAGAAGGTTTTCAGCGAAGGGTTTCAAATCCCCTCCCTTGAAACAACCACCACCTATCCAGTGAACCTTATGTCCAAAACGTTTGAGCGCCGCAAGGGTTGCGGCAAAATTAGTGGCCTTGGAATCATTCCAGAAACTGACACCATCCCATTCTGAAACCTTTGCCAAACGATGTCTGGGCAGGGTAAAAGTCTTTGCCGCCATTTCAAGATCAGACTCTGGATAACCTGAAATCTTCCAGAATCGATGCGCCAACATGTAATTCTCACGCTGAGGCAATCTATTAAATATTGAATCCTGCGGGATTCTGGCACCGCAATCATCTGTTGAATCCACAATCTCCGCAAAATCCGGGATTTTCTGGTCGAATGCACTCGCTATATTCTTGACTGATTGCCCCATGACCAGACGTGGACTGGACAATCTTTGAATTAGCCTGTACTTGGCTTGAAAGTAATTCTCCAAGGTCTGGTGACGATCCAGGTGATCGTAGGACATGTTGGTCCACAGGAGACTGTCCGGGGTAAAGTGCTCCATGCTCTCCGCCTGAAAGGAACTCACTTCACAAACCGCTATGGCATCAGGGCTGTTCAAGTCAGGAATGAGTTGTGAGAGAGGCATCCCGATGTTGCCAACTGCAAAAGCATCTTGCCCATTGCAACGAAGACTCTCCGTTAGGAATTTAGTGAGTGATGTCTTCCCGTTCGTGCCTGTTACGGAAATGATTCGTCCCTTCCAGAAAATGGATGCAAAATCCATTTCGCCCAGGCATATCGCCTTTTGTTTCTTTGCTCGTGCCAGCCATTCATGGTCTTTGGGAAATCCTGGACTGTACACGACCAGCTCGTGACGTGTGGCATGAAAGTCACTGAAGTCCGCAGAAACATTGTCAGCACCGGACTCATCGTAATATTCAGACTGTGCACCAAGATGTTTTAACAAGCGTTCAATTGCGCGACCACTGACTCCACATCCAAAGATGGCTACCGGCCTGTTTAATGAAGAAAGAATTTTTTCAGTCTCAAACATGATCTAACGAATTTTCAAACTAGCTAATCCTGCGATGGCAAAAATCAGTGACAGAATCCAAAAGCGGATCACCACCTTTGTTTCTGCCCATCCATTCAATTCAAAGTGATGGTGGATCGGAGCCATTTTCAGGATACGTTTGCCGTTGAGCTTGTAGTTCCCGACCTGGAGGATTACCGAGAGTGCCTCCATCACGAAAATCCCACCTACAATCACCAGCGTAAATGGCTGCTGTACCATGAAGGCAATCACACCCACAAGACCACCAAGTGCCAAAGAGCCCGTGTCACCCATAAATACCTCAGCTGGTGCTGAATTGTACCACAGGAAAGCCAGACAGGCCCCCAGGAGCGATGTGCAGATGACTGCCAGTTCACCAACACCCAGCACCTGTTCAATCAACAAAGTGTCA
Organism: uncultured Opitutia bacterium; assembly: GCA_913046175.1. Taxonomy (GTDB): domain Bacteria; phylum Verrucomicrobiota; class Verrucomicrobiia; order Opitutales; family JABJCN01; genus JABJCN01. Next base: position 1,757 of record CAJWSN010000087.1, on the reverse strand, counting down.
GAAAGCACGAAATTACCAACGATGTAAGCCATAACACCGTAAGCGAGTGCAACGGACACCGTACACCCAGTTGCCAGCCCATCAAGACCATCGGTAAGGTTGATTGCATTACTGGATCCCACCAAAACCAAAAACAGCAGAATTCCAACCATCCACAGTGGTGCGGATTCCATTACCACATGACGATAAAACGGGACCCAGATTTCTCGCATGTTCTCAGCACTTAACTCTGAGGAAAGCAACACCCCGAGAGCAATCATAGCGACGAGAGACTGGCCAAGAATCTTATACCTACCTGGCAGCCCTTTGCTGTTCTTCCTGGATACCTTCAGGTAGTCATCCAGAAATCCAACCACTGACAAACCAAGGAACACGATCAAGGCCGTCAATACATAGGCATTTATCACCATTTTCGTTTTCCTGGATGCCAGGTAGGCATCCATGCAGGTTTCAGATTCAGAAATTTTCTTTTCGCCACTATGTGCCAGGGTTCCATGATTCAAGTGTTCCCAAGCATCAGCCAATCCATCGTTATCCGAATCATATACGGCCTTTTTACCACAATCCGGGCAGTAACTGTTGACACTGGACAAATCGAACGAACGACTTTCCCCAATGCAGACATGTTGAACGTAGCCAATCTCCTGAAAGGGTTTCACCCACATCAACGAGCTGATCACAATTGCTAAAATTATTATAATTCCACCCATGGTGGGTGTGTTTTCCTTGCCATTGTGTTTCCCGGCCAATTCCTCACCAACCTCGTTACTGGTGCGGACAGGTTGCTTTACACCCGCCAGTTTTTTAATGATCCAAGGTGCAATACAATACCCCACCAGCAGTGCGGTCAGCCCGGCCATCATTGCCCGGAAGGTTATGTATTGGAACAAGCGGAAAGGCCCGAATACCTCTTCGAATCCAGCCAAATAGCTTAGCATGCAGCCAACCCCCTTTCCTCAACAGCCTCATCCTTTGGCAAAAGACTCTCCAGCCCATAGGCACGACTTCCTTTAAGAAGGATCGCACCCTCAAAAGTTTCGATCTCAGCACGTGCATCCTCAAGGGAAACCACAATGGCGATAGAGTCTGCCTTGCCCCCGGCATCCAATAAGCCATCCCGTAATGCTTCAGCTTGTTTCCCGTGAACAATCGCGCGATCCCAGGGCCCCATGTTCAAGTCACGACCTGTTTCACGATGAAGGCAAACCGTATCCTCCCCAAGCTCATCCATGCATCCCAAGACAAATAGTTTGGGTTCCGACTCAAAACGTCCGGTAAAAGCACTAAAGGCATCCCGCATGGACACCGGATTTGCATTGTAGCAATCCACATAAAATTGTTGTCGGCCATGGATGCGTACTTCTCCACGCAAGGGGGAAGGTTCCCAACGAATCAAACGTTCCTGAAGCACATCTGAACAAATTCCCATTCGCAGGGCTACACCAAGGGCCATGGCAAGATTGTGTACCATCCCTTCGCCAATCACCCCACTTGAAGGGAGTGTAAAAGTGGTTTTAATGAAAAAGTTGCTTCGTAAATGCAACCGTGCACGACCGCTGCCAGCCTCTCTCTCCAGCTGATATCTCAGGGTTTCCTGTGGCAATTGGACTGAATCATTTCTTGAAAGAATCCAGCTCCCAATGGAATCCTGAAGAAAATCTGGATATTTTAGGCATTCCTCTGGAAAAAGGGCAAAACCATCGGGCCTGACTTCGCGCAAAAGCTCAAATTTCTCCCTGGCTACATCATCTAGACCG
>CAJWSN010000086.1 GCA_913046175.1 uncultured Opitutia bacterium | reverse complement strand
GTTGCGGCGGGTCCCTCTCCAGGCCTCTCCTGCCCGATCGCCAATCCAGGTGGTGATGCCATGATTGGTGGGGTATTTCCCGGTCAGTATGCTGGCCCGTGACGGACTGCAGACCTGACAGGTGGCATAGCCTCGGGTGAACTTCATGCCCTCCCTGGCTATCCGGTCGATGTGTGGACTCTCGTAATAGGTTGACCCTTCGTTGCTGAGGTCTCGCCACCCAAGGTCGTCAGCCAGGATGAACACGATATTGGGCCGGGCCCTGCCAGATTGGAGGACAGACAGGGCAAATGCCAGAACAAGGATAATCTTGAAGGATTTCATGGGAATTCAAGGGGATTGCGGGATAAATTTCCCGACGGGTTCTCAAAAGTTAATAGGATCTCTTGCCATCCTTCAGCTTCGCGCTGTCCCTGCCCAATTCCTGAAGGAAACCGAGGACACCGGCTGGGATTACACCGTCGGGAGCAATCGGGACATCCAGGGTCACCGCCCCACCTTCCGCATTGATAATGTCAATCCGGTCCTTGAGGGTTACCAGTTCAAAGCGGGACTTCTCACCCGCCCCCCATCCATCGCTGACCGGCAACAATATATGCCAGACAACACCCTTCGGCGCCGGAAAATTGCCCGGGGTCAGGGCCTTGCCCTTTCCTTTCTTTAATTTTTCATAAAAGCCATGGTTTTCGCCGGAGGTGAAGGTCTGGTGGGGGCAAAGCCTCCCCTTGGTGCAGAGGGAAAGCGTTGGATGCGCCCCGGCATTGAATGCCAGTTCGGCTGAAGGATTGCCGGAACGAATCTCACGAACCCAGGTATCGATGTTGAATTCCTCCTTCTTGAGGTCCTCGTAGGCGTTCTTCATTTCCAGCTTGTACCCGTCAAACCACCAGCCGGACACGAGGTTGCCGTAACGCCTGGACCATTCCCCGCAGACCGCTCCCCAATTCTTGAGGAAAACCGGGTTGGGCGCCTGGTTTTCACTGCGACGAAACCCCTTCACCTTTCGTGGGTGGGACATGGGGTTCACCTTGGGCCCGGCAGGCTTGCCGTTGATGCTGGGAAGGGTGTCCCCCATGGCCTTGATCACTTGATAGTGCCGCATCGGCGCGCGCGCGGTCATGTAGATAATGAGGCGGACATCCCGCTTTTGAAGCTCGCGTCCAATCTCAAGGATGAGGTCGCGCCTGGAGGTCCAGACCCCGTTTTCCACCCCCAGGAGTTTTTCATAGACACTGTTCGGTGCACAGTATTTGCCCCAGTGCTGGCCGACGACAAAAATGACGTGTCCGGCACGGGTGCCTGCCACCGCATCGGCAAAGCGGGTGACATCGAAGGAATCCACAGTCTTGTTGAAGGACTCCGGGGTATGGTTCTTGAAAGCCTCGTAATGAAACATCAATCCATACCCGGATCGTTCAAGCCAGCGTTCACCCCTGGCATTCAGGACAAACAACAGGGAAAGGATTACCAGGCTCCAGCACCTTGAAATCAATTGCTTATCCATTCCGGCAGCTCTCCATTCCCTGTTTTTTCACCTTTCAAGACCCAGGCAAGGTTGAACCGGGCCACCTTTGAACCGCCGGCCTCAAAGTTCAGGTAAACCCATCCCTCGGTGTTGGTTCCCGGACGGCCGGACGTCATGGAGGAATAGCCAAAGGCCCCCTTCTCCGCCAGTCGCTTGACAGGCCAGGTTTTTCCACCGTCAAAACTGGCCCAGACTGTGCCCAGCCTTCGCCCACCCGGACTGTCACAATTGCTGTAGAGAAGGATATCCCTTCCCTCAACTGGGAGGCGGGTCAACCCGGCCATGCAACCGTATTGGGTGTTCTGTGGCCCGTCAGGAAGAATCTCACAAATGGAGAGGTCCTTCCAGGTGGCACCGCCATCATCACTCCAGGCTGTCCAGCGCCGCAGAGGATTCGCCCCCTCTTCAGCCCAATGTCGACGGGAGTTGTAATAAATCCGACCATCTGAAAGCTCGGCCACTGTGGCCTCACCGGTTCCCTTGGCGGGAAACGGCTCGCTGGTGTGCCAGGTCTTGCCGCCATCATCACTGTAAATTGCGTTGGTGTAATGCTGGGGCCACTTGCTGCGATGATTCTGGCCCGCATACCAGCGCGAGGCGCGCAACAAGCGCCCGGCGTGCTTGCCGTGACGCAGGGTGATCCCGTGCTCGTTCATGTGCATGGACGGCATATTCCCCTTGCTGTCCGGCTTGATCTCGATCTCGACGGGTTTCCAGCTCTTGCCATGATCCTTGCTGGAGTAGACGGTCAGCGGTGCCGGCGGGTGATTTTTCTCGACGAAGGCAAGAATTTCACCGTTGCCCTCGTTCACCGTGACTCCGCCACAAAGAAACCGCATACGGTCAATTTCTCTGTGACTCGTTGCGTCGCGAATATCCCGAAAGTTCGTGAGTCGGCAACTCATTCTGCGCCGGAATCTGCCGCACATCAAGTTCGCGGTGCTGTACCACCGGACCCACAAACGGGTCCTTTCCCAGAAGATGTCGCGCATGACGACTTGCCGGTGCTGAATTGCCGCTTGGTTCTGGCGCGCGATGTCTCGACCTATTTCAGCATAAAAAGCGAGACGGGGGCAGGGTGTCGGATCACAGATGGACGTGGGGTGATCCGAAACGTGTGTCCCCTTTCGCGAACGAAAAGCATGTGGGTTTTCCGTGCGACAATCTGCCAGTGCTTCCTCACGGCGTTGTGTCAGTCGTCTGTTGCGACCTCTCCGGTAATCACAGTCAACTGATTTACAGCCGGGACAACGGAAAAAGCTGGATCAAGCCTGCCAAAGACCGCGGGTTTCAGTTCGATCCACTCGCGACTTATCCCAACGCCTGTATGCTCGAAGACGGAAACCTGTTTGTCGTTGGCTGTCACGAGGGGCTGGGCAAGAACAAATACGGTCCCGCAGGCGCCGAGGTAACGGCCATGCGATTTCGCATTAAAGACGTGAACAAAGGCGAGAGCATCGAATCGCTTCCCATAGGGGGCCCGTGACGCACAGCAGTCTCAGTTGCCCCGCAAGCCGATGTCACAGGCCGTCCTCTATTCGCGCTGCCCCCGACCTTGACCACGACGATCATGCATCCCCGTCGCGAGGCGAGAGCTCCAGGTCGAAAGCCATTTGGCTCCGATGGATGCTTACCTGCTACTCGACGTGCGACAGTTCAAGTTAGCCGCCAAGGCCAGTACCAAACAACTGGCTGGCAGCCAGCAGCTCGAGTCCCCTCATCCTCCACTTGACGTTTGGCACGCGCGGATGTCATAAGTCGAAGGTGCCACATCGGTTCCACGCGCGGGAAAAAATGACACCGCAGGCAAAATGCTCACTCGCTCGCGGAAATTAATTGAGGGCCGCGACACGGGCGCGCTCCGATCACCACAAAACCGCGGTCACCGACAGTACCGGCTCTCACCACGTGCCACGTTCTAGACCAACTGCGAAACAAAGATAGCTACGACACGCCCTCCACAGTTTTCAGGCGCCCTGCGTCGTGACTCAAGCACCGGCTGCCCATATCCCCTCAGTTCAAGCAGCATCGCCCCCTACGACGCCCTATCAAGACCACCCAATGATAGCTGTCTACCACAAGACTGCAGATTCAGCGCTTAGAGTTTGATCTCACCAACCATAAACGCCTAGCGGCCTATCTGCCAGCTTCAACTCTAGCCCATCAACTAATTCTCTACCGCATCATCGGTGGATACCTCGGGCGGATGAAACAACAGCGCCAGCAGAATCGCTGCCACACTCGCACAGAGCAAGGGAACCATGAACAAACCATGGTAGTCAGTCATCTTCGCCCCACTCTCTGCATCAGCACTACTAAAGACGCTGTCAAACAGGTAAGGACAAATCGAGTTCGCCGCAAGCGCACCAATCCCCAGAATCATCAAATTGAACAAGCCCTGCGCACTGGAGCGAGCATCCTTAGGAAAATATGCGTCGACAAAGATGTAGACCGTCGCAAAAAAGAACGCGTAGCAGACACCATGAAGCACCTGGATCAAGATGATTAATGCCTGCATTTGTGGAAAGTAAGCATAGGCTCCAAACCTGACCGCGTGGCCAAGTACACCGATCACCATGGTCCAACGCCAGCCCAGCTTCTTGAGGGCAACGCCGAGCACCAGCATCGTCCCGAACTCCGCAACCTGGCCCACACTCATTACAGGCATGATCCAATTTCCGGGTATTCCAACACCGCCATCTTCAACACTTGCACTAAGGAACCTGCCCGTCCAGTTGAAATAGCAGTTGTGGACGAAACTATCGGCAAACGTAACAAGCCAAAGCACCAGAATGAACGGACTTCGCAGTAACCTCATCGCGGACAGCCAGGCCATCTGATCCGACTCGCCTTCAACAGCCTTCTTCGGTGGAGTGTGCGGCAAAGTGAAACTAAAGGCCGCCAAAGCAAGTGATGCCACGCCCGCAGCAATGTATGTCCACTTGGTGGCAGTGAGAAGATCGTCACCTTGCAATCCAGAGCTAAGTACAGTTCCGAGCCACTGAGTTAGCCCTTCTGGGTTTGCGGCATTCACACTTTCCCAATCCACCAGAATAAATGTGAAGGGCCACGCGGCCAAAACCCAGCCAATCGTACCACCTGCACGAACGATCGGGAAATCTTTCTTGGCATCTTCGATGTTCGCAAAGGAAATCGAGTTAGTAATTGAAATCGTCGGAACGTAAACCAGACAGTGAATCAGCATCAGAATAAAGAAAGGCCAAAAAGTGGTAACAAAGCCACATGCAAGGATTGAAATACCACCAATAAGATGACTAAACGCCAAGAACTTTTCCGCTGCAAAGTTACGATCGGCAAACTGATTGCTAAAGAACATGCCTACGATGGCCGCAATCGGAAAAGCATTCAGGATCCATGCTTGCTCAGTGGCACTAAAACCCAGCCCCGGAAGGTAACCGTAGATTAAGGGTAGCCACGCACCCCAAACAAAGAACTCCAGGAGCATCATGACAAAGAGTTTTGAACGGTTGGAACGCATGGCAGACACCAATCGACATGAAAGATAGATGAACCACAAAAGAAAAGACGACACCTGTCGATGACAAGAGAGATTCTAGCCGTATCATTGCTGGATGGAAAGGAAGCAAACCAACCCGGTGCCAACGAAATACTTGATAGCTTACGGGCGTCACGAGTAGCACCATGACAACGTCTCCAGAAGCGTCGAATAACCTGTCCCCGCGTGCCGGGTCCCTGGCCGAGCTGTTGCAAGTTGCACTTCCCTTGATTCTGAGTTCCAGCTCGGTTTCGCTGATGCACGTCGTGGATCGGGTTTTTCTCACCTGGTTCTCACCCGATGCGCTGGCGGCAGCATTACCTGCTGGCATGTTGCACTGGAC
>CAJWSN010000085.1 GCA_913046175.1 uncultured Opitutia bacterium | reverse complement strand
ATAAAGTGCAAAATTTTTGCCCTGCTGCTTTTGGGGTTAATGCAGGGGTCCACAAGTCTTTGGGCTTCCCCCTTCCTGGGAATCAGCCCAATGCTGGTCAAGCCCCAGGTTAAGGGACACAGTTCTGACAGCTCCTTCGGAATCAGTGTGCGAGGGGGGTATGAATTTCTCAGCAGTCGATATTTCCTCAGCGGTCATGCAATTGAGGTGGAAACAGGCTTCACTTACTATTCATTTGATTCGGGGTACCCGGGGACCAATGACATTTCCACTCGCATGATCCCTCTTTTTGCAAATTACCGCTTCACCCAGTACTTCGGTTCATCCGCCTCCGACCTGAACGGGATGGAATACTGGAGTCCTGATTTCATTCTCTATGTTGGTGCTGGATTGGGAGGTGTTCATGTATCAGGCAGCGAAAACCCCGGGGGACCTGTCAGCATTGATTTTTCCCAGGTAAACGTCGCCGCTCAATTCTTTCTCGGGCTGGGAATTGGCTTTACTGAACACCTTTCCCTCACAACAGGTTACCGACACATTTTTATGAACGATGTCGATACCGAAGGCCAATTATGGACAGGCATGGATACCTCTGTTCGCCATCAAAGTTCTTACGATACCTCGTTCCATATTCTGGACTTGAATCTACGGTGGCTCTGGTAGTTGGAACCAGTACAGCAAGCACCCAGATGCAGGGTGCAGGGAAACATTGAGCCTATCTCAAGGGCTCCAGGAAACCGGCCTTGCGGTGTACCTTTGCGAGAATTTTCCACGCACGTTTTTGCGCGGCGGCAGCACCCTGTTGCAGCACCTGCTGCAGAAAATCCTTATTCTCCATCAATTCATCAAACTTTTGACGAATGGGAGCCAGGGATTCAACTGCCACATCCACAAGCGCATTCTTAAAATCCGCGTAGCCACGTCCGTCAAACTCAGCGGCAATCTCCTTGGGTGCGCGATTGGTCAGGGCCCCAAAAATATCCAGCAAGTTCCGGATTCCGTGCCTCGCAGGTTCGTAGGTGATGGCAGAATCAGAGTCCGTCACCGCACTCATAATCTTCTTTTTGATCTGCTCAGGAGTATCGAGGATAAAAAGGGTTGCCCTTTCATTTGCGTCGGACTTCGACATCTTGCGGGATGGATCCTGCAGGGACATGATCCGGGCACCGGTTTCCGGAATATAGGCATCAGGAATGGTGAAGGTATCGGAATAGTAATGGTTGAACCGTTGGGCAAGATCCCGACAAAGTTCAAGGTGTTGCTTCTGGTCTTCACCCACAGGAACAACATCCGCATTGTATAGAAGGATGTCCGCCGCCATGAGAACGGGGTAGTAAAGCAGGCCCCCATTCATCAGGGGCTTGGGTTGTGGTTTGCCGGAAAGCGAAGCATTCTGCCATGGAGCCCCATCCCCGGAATCAACGGCCCCTGAGGACCCCGTCTTTTCCTTGAATTGAGTCATTCGAAAAAGATCTCCAACTGGAGTCAGGCAACTAAGGGCCCAAGCCAGCTCCGTGTGACCAGTCACATGACTTTGCATGAAGATATGCGCACTTTCTGGATCCAATCCACAGGCAATGTACTGGGCAACACAACGCAGGCAATTCTGTCGAAGTTCTGCGGGGGAATAGTCCGTGGTGATCGCATGCTGGTCGACAATGCCAAAATAGCACTCATTTCCAGGCAACAAGGCTGCCCAGTTGCGCACCGCCCCAAGATAATTTCCAAGGGTAAGGTTTCCCGTTGGCTGGGCACAGGTCAAAACCGTTTTCATAATTTAAGTGGAATAAGAAAACTGCGGCAGGTTGCCGTAATCAAAAGAAAAAATAAAGCTCGGATTACAAGGATGTGAATGGATCTTTTCCAAGAGGCACATCTCTGGACAGATTACCGTTTCAGGTTGACTCCCTGACAGGTGCGCCAAGATATAGACGGCGTTAATACGCGCTTGTGTATTACGACAGCAAGTGTACTTATCCAAGGCTTGTTATGTCTGAAACCCAGCTTACCGAAGAACAAAAAAAAGAACTGCGCGAGGAACTGAAGCGGTGCCCATCCGGTACGTTTGATGCTGTCGTAACCTTTCGACAGGATAAGGATGCCACACAGGTTCCAGTCATCGTCATGGGTGTCATCGAACGGTTTTTGGAACCGGAAGCACGCCCAAAACTGCGTGAGGGCGATGAAGAGACAAACCTGATGGAGGATCTGGGCATCGATTCGCTGACCATGCTTGAGATTGTGATGCTGCTGGAAAAAACGCTCGATCTCACTTTTGACAATGAGGAACTTCGGGAACTGCGCACCATAGGAGGAGTGAACACCTTCATGGAAGCCAAGATCAAGGGTGAAGCTCCCGTACAAAACCTGCGCAAGTATCCAATTGAGGAAATCGCTGCCATCATGCCTCACCAGGAACCGTTTCTCTTCCTGGAAACCGCCTCCGTCGGCACTCACGAGGCAACAGCCACCTATATAATCAAGGGCTCTGAAAGCTTCCTCCAAGGCCATTTTAAGAACAACCCGGTTTTTCCCGCCTCCATCATGATCGAAGCCCTTGGACAACTTGCGGTTTTCTATCTGCTGACCGCGGAAGAGGAAAAACTGCAACATGACGTGGATTCCACTTCCATTTATTTTGCTTCCTGCGATGGGGTTCGCTGCCATCGGGTCTGCAAGCCCGGGGATATACTCACCCTGCAAATCAGGCCCAGGAACATTCGCCACCCCCTGGCCCTTTTCCAGGGCAATATCACCGTGGATGGTGAAAAGACTGCGGTGGCTGAGGAAATCAAGCTCGCTTTCGACTATGAAAGGACCTCGGTAGATGAGAGTCATAATGGATCCCGCAACGGGGGAGGAATACCAGAGAACAAGGAAAGGGGAACAGGCGGCGACAGAAGGCTTTCCAAGAGGGAAAAGGCTTAGAAGGGAAAGCAGAGCCTTGCAGGGGGTGTCAGAAGGGACACGGGCACAGGAATCGCAAAAGGAAATGGAAGGGGCACACACCGAAACGGCCCGACCAAGGGTTCTCTACCTCGCAACCACCTTTCCCCGTTTCAGCGAAACCTTTCTTCAGAGAGAAGTTCAATACCTGCAAGAGCAATCGGTGAATTTGGACATCCGTTCACTCTGGGGAGGTGACGGACAATTTGACAAAGAACCTGTTGAAACCTCCTCAATTCAGGATTTACCCCAGTTCCTGAGCAAAATACCAGTCTGGATTCTGCGTTGCCCCGATGCCTTTCGTGAGATTCTTGGAATACTTCTTCAAAGAAGGCTCCCCATGGTGCAAAACTGGCTGGAAAATTTCTGGGGTTTCGCATGGGCCCTGAATCACGCCAGGGCCATCCAGAGAAACCCTCCAGACCTGATTCACGCCACTTGGGGCACAATGCCGGCAGCAGCGGCATTGGCCTTAAACCGTCTTACAGGCCTCCCCTTTTCCATGGAGGCTCATGCCTACGATGTTTTCAAGCATGGAGGGGACTGGTTGCTGGAGGAAAAAATGCAGTCTGCAAAATTTATACGCACATCGACACGGGCAACGCGCGACCATTTGCTGGGCAAGGATGTCCTTCCCGAAAAAATTCACCTGGTCAGGCGAGGCATTCAACTTCAGGCAACCGGGCATTCAGCGAAGCTCAACAAGAAGCCCATGCGAATCCTAAGCGTGGGCCGACTGGTTGAGAAAAAAGACTTTTCGTTTCAATTGGCAGTCTTCCATGCTTTGAAAGAACGTGGCTTCTCATTTGAAGCGGAAATTGTTGGACACGGACCGCTTGAGGAGGAATTGCACAGGGAAAGCAACCGACGAGGCTTGGATCACATCTTGAATTTCAGGGGCCGACTCAACTACCATAATGTTGAGGAAGCCTATCATCGTGCAGACCTTTTCCTCTTCACCGGGCAAATTGCCAAAAACGGCGATCGTGATGGCTTTCCAAACGTTGTTGCCGAGGCAATGACACTGGGAGTGCCGGTGCTGACGACCCCGTCAACAGGAGTGCTTGAAGCAATCGAGCATGGCAGCACAGGGTTTGTCCTGGATACGAAAAGTCCACAAGCGTGGGCGGATACAATACAATCCCTGCAACACAACCGACAAATTCCTGAAATCCGGACCAATGCCCGCAGCTGGATCAATGAAAACTTTGATATTCAAAAAAATGGACAAGCCCTTTTTACACTCCTGATGAAACACGCGAAAAGATGAAGTTGCTCCTTTGGGACAGTACGAAAACCGGCAGCAAAAAATATCCTGCTTCCGGAATAAAGCGCGTTACAGACCGGTTGCCTGCAGAGTTGGTTCGTCTAGGGCTGATGGTGACTCCCGTCAGATGGGACAAGTCAAGCCGTTCGTTCCTGTGTCTCAAAAGAAACCGTGTCGTGGAAAATCCAGACATTTTCCTGACCGCTGAAGTCTTCGATGAAAATGACAGGCCCGGGTTCCGTGAATGGGCACAAGGCTTTCCGGGCAAAAAGGTTGCCATATTTCATGATGCGATACCCATTCGGCATCCCCATATCACCTGGCCCAAGAGCGTTGCGCGCCATCCCCACTACATGAAAATGCTGGCAACTGCGTGGGATCAGGTTCTGGCAGTGTCGATTGCCAGCGAAAAGGAATTACAGGGTTATTGGCGCTGGATCGGAATAGAAAACCCCACGAAAACCACGTTCATCCAATGGGGTGCGGATTTTAACGGACAGCCTCGCAATTGCAATCCGCCCTCCATCAACACTCCCCTCCAGTTGTTGCAGGTGGGCATCCTTGAGCCCCGAAAAAACCAATCACTGAGTCTGGATGCATGCAGGACTCTCTGGGATGAAGGCCTCGACTTCCAACTTCACTTGGCAGGACGCGTAAACCCACACTTTGGGAAACCCATTCTCAGACGCATAAAAGATCTCAGCAAAAAGGGCTACACGCTAAAATGGCACAAGTCCCCCTCTGAAAGCAAACTCCTGGAACTTTACCAGTCCGCCAACCTCTGCCTTTTTCCCTCCATGGCTGAAGGCTGTGGACTGCCCGTCCTTGAGTCCCTCTGGATAAACCGACCGGTTCTTGCCAGCAACCTCCCTTCCATTGAGGAAAACATCGTTTACGGCGGTGTGTTGCAATTTGATCTTGAAAACCCGGACAGCTTAACAGCCCAGCTGCGCAGACTTCTTCAGGACAAGGAGTTCCTATCCAAGTTGACCATTGAGGCAGAAGCAGCCAAACTCCCAACCTGGAAGGACGCGGCCACAAACCTGGTCCAAAAAATTACCGGGTAGCAGGCGTCCCCGGGCTTCTATTAGGGGTAGCCCCTAAAGGGCCTTCCTGACGGCATACTGAAGGGCTTCTTCGATCCGTTCAAAGTCCTCTGCCGTGTGGCGGGCAGATATCGCTGTGCGAATAAG
>CAJWSN010000084.1 GCA_913046175.1 uncultured Opitutia bacterium | reverse complement strand
CGAGGATGTGAATGATCCCAATCTTCCGCTCATGTACTGGTATGCCGCCGAGCCCGTTGTGGCCGCCGATCCCAAGATGGGCGTGCAGCTGCTCGCTGCCTGCAAGCTTCCCAAGGTTCGCCAATTCATCACCCGCCGCATGGCGACTGGACGTGAGACGTCTGAATCGAAATAATCCCCGGCGATGAAACGAATTTTCACTTTGCTGCTGGCTGGGATGTTGTGGTTGCCCACAACAACTCGCGCGCAGGATGCCGAGGCGTTGGGAGCGTTGGTGGGAGTGTTGAAGGACGTGGACGACCCGGCATTTCAACTAGACATCCTCAAAGGCATCGCCGATGCCCTCAAGGGCCAGCGGAATGTGAAGGCGCCCAAGGGCTGGGAGGATGTGGCCGGCAAGCTTGCAAAGAGTCCCAACGCGGATGTGCGGCGACTGTCGCAGGAGTTGTCGTTGGTGTTTGGGAGCAAGGCAGCGCTTGAGGCACTGCGGAAGGTGTTGGTGGATTCAAAGGCAAAACTGGTGGATCGCCGCAAGGCATTGGATGCGCTGGTGTCGGCGAGGGACAAAGCGCTGCCGCCGGTTTTGCGGAAACTCTTGCCGGACACAAAACTGCGGGGAGAGGCGCTACGCGGCTTGGGTGCCTTTAACGATGAACGGACGCCTCCGGCAATTTTGAGCATTTACCCCAAACTAACTATCGCTGAGAAAAGGGACGCCTTGATGACTTTGTCGTCCAGGAAAGGTTTTGCGCGGGCATTGCTTGAGGCGGTATCGGCAAAGAACGTTCCGGCGCGCGACTTGTCGGCTGAGGTAGTACGGCAACTGCGAGGGTACAATGACAAGGAAATGAATGCGCGAGTGGAAAAACTGTGGGGCGTTTCCCGCAAAAGCAGTGCTGATATTTTAAAGGAGATTGAGAGACTGAAAAAGGTCGTCGAAAAGTCCACTCGCAAGCCGGACTTGGCACGAGGCCGGATTCTTTACCAGCGGACCTGCGCGCAGTGCCACAAGCTGTTTGGCGAAGGTGGCGAGATTGGCCCTGACATTACCGGCTCAAACCGCGGCAACCTCGATTACCTGTTGACCAACATTCTCGACCCCAACGCTGAAATCCCCAACGACTACCGCACTACCAACATCGAGACCAAGGATGAGCTTTCGCTGACGGGAATTATCAAGCGCGACGAAGGCACCTCCGTGACCCTACAGACTGCAAACCAGCTGATTACCATCCCCCGCGCCGACATCGCCAGTATGCGCCAAGGAACCATCTCCATGATGCCGGTCGGCCTGGTGGCAGCATTGAAAGAGGAGGAACTACTGGACCTGATCGCCTACTTACGCGGCAAAGGTCGGGTGGCACTTCCGAGTGTAGGTGGGGAGGGAAATCCAAAGCCCAATTAGAATTCAAACTGTAATTCCTCTGCCTTCTTCAGGGGCTCAATATCAATGGGGATTTCCACAGCTCCGTGGGGCATGATTCCAGAATACCAGCCATCGGGAGTTGCTTCGCAATAAATCATATTCTTATGGCGGTGGTCGGTCTCGAACAGCTTTTGGTCTTCTGATCCTTGTATTTTCACACCTACTCCCATGCCTTCAATTTCACCTTTGTCAGGGTCTGTTTGAACTGTGCGATATAGTTTCACTTCGTAGCCACAGTCGCGTAGGATCGCGGCCAAGAGGATAGCAGTGTCATCACAATCCCCGCCTTGACCGCACAAGGTCTCGGTGGGGAACCGGGGATATTTACTGACTTGGAAGGATTTTTCCTCAGCGTGTATATTGTCGGTTTGCTCGAATCGGGTTTTTAGGTCACTGATGCGAAGAAGGTTGCTGTCATATTTTTCCTGATAATTGTTGATGCTCATGCTATTGAGCGATTCAAGGTTATTGATCAACTCGTCATGCTCGTTGGGGGTGAGAGTCTCCTCGGCTATGCGGGGATAATCCACGCTTGGAAGGCTGCCCTCCCCTTCTTCGGAAAATTTTTTTAATTTGTTGAAAAACTCCCGGATTTCAGTCAGGTCCACATCCTCATCTTCATCGTCCACCAATTGGAGGGCGGATTGCCAGTATTTAATAGACTCAAAAACATAGCCCTCTTCCTGCGGGGTGATTTTCTCGTGGAGGCAGGCGATTTCCCAAAGGTGAAACATGATAGCTTCAAGCCGATCACGCTTGGGTGCAAAATCCGCGGGGTCTGGGCGCTTGATATGAATATTCAACTCGGGTGAGGGGATTTCTTCCCGGGGTTTGGTGAAAGCTTGGCAGGCGGCCAGACAGAGTTCGACCTGTTGAAGCTCAGAAAGGCTATAGGCATGAACAATATTAAACAAATTGTATGAAAGAGTCTTAGTTTCCATTGAGTGTTCCGCCCATGCAGGGTCACTTACGTAGGATTTACCCCATTCACCCAGCTTGACCTCGTATGTCTGGGAATGGTCATCTTCATCTCGCTCGCTTTTCCAAGATAAAAAAAGCTGCTCATTGCGTTTGCGAAACAGTTCATTCCGGCGCTCGCTGGCCTTATATTTTACAGTGATCAACTCACCTTCGGGGTTGCCTGAGCCGGTCAGCCACGGATAATGAAACGAAATTGTCTTGAGGTTGCCTTCATCAGAGTTGTTGATTCTCGCTAGTCTCGCTTGGAGATGTTTTTGGCGGGTTGTCCACGCATCGAAATCCTTTTTCTGTCCTTCATTCAGATCCTCGACCAGATATAAGGTTTCAAGTTTTGATGAAAGGTTCATCAATTCATCCTCAATCATTTTTTTATCCGCTGCCTCTTTTTGAGGACTCCATGAAGATTCTCGTGCACTTAGAAAATCACTGGGTGCTTGCGTTCGGGCCAAATGCAGTGCTCCCTCGAAGGCAAATACCGTCAAAAGGACAGCTAAGCTCAAGCCTGCCAAGCTCAGGATTTGTGAGGACATAGGGTTTTTCCAAAACAACAAGACCAGCGCCATTACAAATGCCGCGACGCCGGCAAACTGTATAAAAAAACGATAATGCTCCATGGTATGAAACCGCGGGAATCGATCCACCATGCTGGAAATGGTTCCATTCTTGAGCTTCATAAGATACGAAAAAAAACATGCCATCGGAATCAATCCAAGAAACAACCAAAACAACAACGTTATTCTTCCTCCCCACTCGGGGAAATCGCCCATTGCCGAAATCAAGGCCGCCATGGACAACCAAGCCAATAAAAAGAACGGCATTGCCTTTGCCATCGCCCAAGCACTAAGCCGTGAGACATCAAATTTTTCCAGCGCATCCCCTCGTCGCCGCGGCTTGAAAAGGAACGCCTGAAATTGATTTTCAATCCATTTAACCATTTGACCCTTCCGACCCGTCCTGAATACCTTCCCAGCTATACCCATGTTCCATATATAACATGCAAACCAAACTGGGATTCAGGAGGTCGATTACCGTGTCCTTGGCATCTGCTGAAAGGTTATCTTGCATGTGGTCCTTGACCATTTCGCCCATGCCCTCCGGGTGATACGACCAGAGTTGAGAATGACGGTGGTCCTCAAGTCCCTCGATGTGCTCTCTCCTGATGTAAGCTTGCCCGGGTACTTTTTGGAAATATTTGCGACGCATGTCCTTCCAGAGTATACTTCCGACGTCATCATCCCCGAGTTGGTGGCTAATGCATCGTTCCAGCAGGAATTTGCGATGTGATCTTTCTGAAATCAGGGTCAGATTGGCGTACCACATGCCACTATCCAGTTTCTCCGGTCGTTTGATTTTCCACTCAGATTTGTGGTCGCTATCACGCCAAAATTCCTCCGCCCATCTAATGGTGTCTTCCTTGATTTTTTCATTCCAGGAATTCTTGGTCACGAGCGAGGTCGCGGGGTTGGTTACGCCCAATATGTCCATATGCGGGGGTTCATTTGGATTCTTTAATGGCTCCGCATCAAATCTTTCCAAATTCTCCTGACCTTCCTCAATGTGCTTATTCAGTTCAGAGGCATGGTTGTTCAAGTTGTCCCTAGCATGATGCATTACGGCACGCATGGAATCGACCATACGCGAATTCACCATAGCCGCGATCATGTGGCGGTTTACAGATGCCAAATCATGATATTTTTTCTCGTAGTTTGCCAACGCTTCCGACCAATGGTAAGCGACTATAGCCAAGGTGATTGCAATCGATGCGCAGGTGGCCACGGTGATATTACCCACGAGAATCCCGACAGTGAAGTTAGTCAACCAATAGTATACTCCGAATGCCAACGCAGGGGCAGCAATTGGCAGAAGTGCCGCTCGAACCCCTGAGAACAACCTCCCGAGTTTGCCGCCGAAAAACCGGATGGCCAGCAAGTAATAAAGGCCAAATGCGGCTCCTAAGCCCATGATGGGGCTGACAATTGTCTTGCTAAGATCCACCACAGTGAACAAGCCAAGGAAAAAGAAAAGGAGTAAAGCGAACAGCATCATGCCACATACCTGCAATGTTCTCAAGTGCGGTCGTTCAATCATGGCCACAATTGCGCCCATGGCATGCGACATAATATCTTGGGTTTTGAAGCTAGTGTTCTTGTCGAGTGCGTATTCTGCGAACTGATCCTCCAACTGCTTGGCTACCCGCCCATAATGCTGGCGCAAAACGGTGAGACCAGTGCCATCCTGTATCCGTTCACGATGATACTTCTCAATATCTGAGTCAAAGGAACCCTGAATGTCCCTGATAGTCTTGGACAAGACTTTAAACCGGTCATTGATTTCCCGTTTGGTCAGGATGCTGACCACATTCAAGATTCGATGGACCACCTCCTGAATGGGTTTTCCAGATTGCCTGGCTTTCTTGAGTTCTTCCTTTAGTCTGACATCCACGAGTTTGCGGACATCTGCCTCCAGTTTTTTTCGAAAGTCATCCAGATTCTTGATTGAGGCCGCAACTTCTTTGTTCTCTCCCCACAGATTCTTGAGGTTGATGAACAGCTCGTTTTCCCAAGCCAGATGGGTGACGCCCCATTTCCTGTTTTCACCGAATGTAGTACTAACCGGTGGAAGATCTTCAAACGTGCCTTCGGCGGCCCATCCTTCCCCTTTAATCCATCTTAACACGAATTGTTCCTTGAAGTGTAATTTTCTGGCTACATCGACGGCCCGAATTCTTTCCCAGAAAAATCCGCGAAATCCGGTGATAACAGGAGTGTTAGTCTCTCCCACCCAGCCGCGGTATTCGAGCAGGTGCCTTCTCCAGTCCGGCTGATCGGCTCCGAGGTGCAGGATGCCCGACGCCATGTATTCCAAATCCCCCAAGGGTGTGGG
Source organism: uncultured Opitutia bacterium (assembly GCA_913046175.1). Classification (GTDB taxonomy): domain Bacteria; phylum Verrucomicrobiota; class Verrucomicrobiia; order Opitutales; family JABJCN01; genus JABJCN01. The sequence goes on along the minus strand of CAJWSN010000084.1, from coordinate 274 downwards.
TATATGGTCTGAATCCCATGTAGTCATCACCATGGTTTTGGGTGGGCATTCGTGCAAAGGGCAGCGTTTTCGAATTAAAATCTGATTGATATTTCCCACAACATCCACAGTCTTGGACACCAGCTTTCTTTCTTGGATGAGAATTGTAATCGCTTGAAATGAAAGGGCGCCGGGAATCTCGTTCGAGTCACAGAAATTTCGGACTGAAGTAACAAATTCTTCAAGCGCGCTGGCATCCAAGAGAGGTCCTTCCATGTTGGCTTCCAATATAATC
>CAJWSN010000083.1 GCA_913046175.1 uncultured Opitutia bacterium | reverse complement strand
ACGGCGCAAAGAGCAATCCGCCATAGGCCATCAGCACCATCGGCGCACCGCCGCCGCACAGGATCGCGGCCAGGCCGGCCCCGCCAAGCCGGTCGATCGCCTTGCGAAAAGCCACCTGTGGCACATCCCCCGATTCATCCACCTCGGAACGTGTCTGGTTGGTTTCGCCGCGGACATCAAGCCGCACGTGTCCATCCTCCATTCCCACGGCCTCATAGTGGACCTCAAATCCTGCCTGGCGCGCATGTGGCTTCAAATAACCTCGGAGGGTCTGGTTTGGCTCATATGCATGAATTGTGGCATCAGGAAAGGCATTGCGGGCCGCAATTGAAAAGAAACCAAGGTTGGCGCCAATATCCAACACGGTTTTCACCGGCCACTTCTGGCGCTCAAGCCTGTAGTCGTCGTCCAGGAAAATGGACAAGAAGTCATTGACTGTGCCCACCTCATCCGGAAAGGAAAGCTTGAAGAGCTTGCCACCAACCTCGATTTCTTTCGGTGGATTGAACCCCGATGCGCGCTTGAAATCAAACCCGAGCCTGACCGCACGTTTTCGGCGGCGACGCAACCGTAACCATTTCCGGAGAAAAAACATGTTTCCCAACATTGAGGAATCCCACCTGCAGGAAAAGAACTTTGTTTCCCCAGATCATCTCAATAGCCTAAAATTGCAATGGCCTTCCGTATCCTGATACCTGATGAGCTACCCTACTCCAGTGGGGTTGAGAATGTGGTTGTCGCGATTGTCCGTGAATGGCTGCCAGAAGTGGATTCTATAACATGGATTGTCCGCAACACTTCGAGGTCCTCTGAACTTGAAAAACGGTTTGATCACTCCCCAAAGCTTAAGTTTGAGACCTTTTTCAAGGAGACAAGCACACCTGCCAGGCTCCCCTCCCGTGTGTTTGGAATGCTGAAAGCAGCAGTCAAAAAACTGCCCATCCTACGAGATCGAGCCGAAGCAGCCTATCGCAGGATTCTTGACTCCAGGATTGCAGAAGTGGCCCGGGACTCAGATTCAACCCATTGCTGGTTCCATTTCGTGCAGGGCCAAAGTATGCCTGTGTTAAAGATTCCGGTCTGTGGTCTCGTTCATGATCAAAATTTCCGATTTTTCCCTGAAAACCTGCCTCAAGGAAAATCCCTTCAATTCGAGGGTGCTCTCAAGCAATGGCTGCGAGAAGCTGACATGATGTCCGTGTTGTCTGAAAAAGGGAAAAGGGAGATGCTGGAATTGAATCCAGCCCCGCGGGCAACGATTGAAATAATTCCCAATGCAATTACGCCCTCATCATCTGAAAACTTTCAAAGAAATCCTGCACAGGAGCCTCTTTTTTTCTATCCTGCAGCTGCACTCTCCCACAAGAACCACCTTCTACTTTTCCAGGCGGCACATCTAATTGCTAAAGCAGGGAAATCATTCCGCATCGTAATCTGCGGGAAGGAAACCGAGGACCTTTTGCAGGATCAGCCCATGGAGAATCCGGGTGTGGAGTCAGCCCGGCTTTTTTTCCAGCAACACAAGGCCATCATGTCGGGACACCTGGAAGCACTTGGACAATGCAGCATGAACAGAGTGAACCAACTTTACGCAGAATGCTGGGCCGTGGTTCTTCCCTCCAGATACGAAGGGTTTGGCCTGCCACTTGTGGAGTCCCTGGCCCGAAATGCTCCAGTGCTATGCAGCCACCTGACTCCATTTAAGGAACAGGTGGAGCGCTACCACGCGAAGGAGTGGGTAAAGTGGTTTTCCCCGGATGATTCAACGCAGTTGGCCCAACTGCTTGAGAATTCAATCAACAACCCTCCAAAGCCAAACACACCCAGGTTTCCTACAGAAAACCTGAGTGCCTGGACTTGGAAACACGTGGCCCACAGATATCTCGAACTCTTTGAGGTATTGAAAAGACAGTCCACCCTGTCCAAAGAATCATGAAGCAGATGTCTCCCATGAGTTGGAAGCTTAAACAACTCTGGCTGAAAGCACAGTGCCGATTCCGACTGGGGAAACCATTGGTCTACAAACTTTGACCGGGAATGCGTTTCGTAGCCCACCTAAAGGATGTCAATTCCCACAATGTCTACATCAAAAAGTCCCATGAAAGCGAACAGTTGGACTGGTGCGACCAATGGCTGCGTGATGGAGATGTGTTCATCAACTGCGGTGCAACCCATCGAATACTATTAAGCCTGGATGATTGAAGCAAATGATGAGGCATTTCAGAAAGCATGCACCCACCGAACAGAACTTTTTCCATCCTACGGAGGGACCGCCACCAGCTCTTTCATGTTGTCGGGGCGTTTGCCCAACCAACCATTCCAGGGAAGAGGTTGATGAGGACTTTCAATCCTGGAGCGTTAACCTCGCTCTCATACCTCACGACGAAGAGAGCATGACCCATTTGGAAAGCATCCATGCCTGAAATAATGAACCCAGCCCAAGAATCCGGTAATGAAAAACGGATGGAACAAATGGACATAGCCCGTGGCATTGGAATCATTCTCGTAGTCCTCGGGCACAATGCAGCTTGTGCAAAGGGAACCCCATATTATTCCCTGATCTTCAGTTTCCACATCCCGCTGTTCTTCTTTCTGTCGGGCCATTTCCACAAACGCGCAGATCAAATTGGGCAGGAAATTCCCCAGAGAGCAAAAAAGCTGCTCGTCCCTTATTTCCTCACGGGCTTCCTCTTTATAATTTACAAGGCCTGCCAAACGCCCGCCGACTTCTACACTCGGGATGTTTGGCAGTTGCTGGGGGGCATGGTCTACGGAGCCGGAGGCAGTGGCACCCCGGTCAGCTTCCTGTACTGGCCGCCAGTGTGGTTCCTTACCTCGCTTTTCTTAACACAGGTCAGCTTTTCACTGTTGCAGCCTTTCGCGGAAAAATTCAAGAGTCGTCTGGTTCGCCTCGGTTTCTTTGCAGGTTTTTTAATTCTCGGAGTCAACAACCTCCACCACTGGGGAAACACCTATTTGCACATGGGGGAAACCCGAATCATCCTAACCGCAACCGGTCTGCCATGGAACCTGGACCTGTTGCCAGTCACGCTCTTTTACTATTGGCTGGGATGGGAATCCAGGAGCCTGAATCTGTTAAAGGCAGGCTTAAGCAGGAGTGGAGGCATACCCGTACTTTTACTTTCAGCAGGGCTCTTCTGCATCTATCAGCTCCAGCATGCCAGGGTCGGCAATGATGCGTGGCTCCTTGATCTGAACCTTAGATCCTATGGACATGCAATCCTGACAACAGCAGGCGCAATCCTCGGGATACTACTGATCCTTGCCTTGAGTACAGGACTGGAAAAGTATGCCCCGAAAGGGATAAGGAAAGCTCTCGTGTTGCCGGGATTGCAATCCCTAACCATTCTTGTCTTCCATTATTTTTTCCAGGAGCAGGCTCAACAGGTGCTGGCTAAAAAATTTCCGCAGAGCCCCTGGATTACATTCAGTGTGTCTTTTGTCGCAGGAGTAGTCATACCTCTTCTGCTCTACCTCTTGATCCTGCAAAAAATCCCCTGGCTACGTTCAGTATACGGAAACCAAGGGACTCAGCGATGAACGTGCTGCACCTTTCCCCCTGCCAAGGCGCTTTCGGAGGAATCGAAGCCTTTGTCCTTGCAATTAGCGATGAACTGCATCGGTCAGGCACCTCCGTCCGCGTTTTGTTCAAGAAGGTACAGGGATTCCACCTTCAGCCTTCACTTGAGCAGGCACTAAAGGGCAAGCCATACTTGGTTGATTTTGTCGACCGGGGAAGTTTGCTACCCATCACGAAATGGGTGCAATGGGCGGATATTGTCCATGGACATAATCCGTTGCTGGAAGCTGTATTCACGGCAAAATGGATTGGCAAACCCTGCGTGCTGACTGTCTACAACTGGTGCCGCCGATCCTGGAAACCTCGCCCGCTACTTTGGCGTCTTGCCGGCATGCTCGCGGAACACCGTTGGTACATTTCAGACTTTGTCTGGGACACATGGGAACCATCGGGGCGAAAGGATACCAGCGGCAAGTTGCCCATTGTGTCCACACTCCCTACAGAAACAGTGCAATACAGCGAGAGGAAAGGGTTCATCTTTGCCAGTAGATGGATTCCCAACAAGGGATTGCGTATCCTACTTGAAGCCTATACCCATGCAAATATCGACAAGGACTCATGGCCGCTTACCTTAATGGGCGATGGACCATTAAAGAAGGAGGTGCTGGCAACCATTGAAAAGCAGAACCTTAAACAAATTGAAATCACCGGCTTTCTCTCCGACGAGGAACGCAACCAGCGAATAAGCCATGCAAAATGGATGGTCACCCCGCCGCACACAAAAGAAGACTTGGGCTTAACCGTGATTGAATCAAGGAACGTCAAGGTGCCCTGCATCATCACCCGGGACGGAGGTCTCCCTGAAGCGGCTGGAAAGTGGGCCCTGGCCTGTTCCCCTGGAGACAAGGAAGGATTAAAGGACGCGCTGGAAAGGGCCGCACAAATGCCTGAAAACGAATACAGGCAAATTGCCGAGAATTCTCATCAAGAATTGCAACGCTATCTGCAACCCCTATCCTTATACATCAGAGCCTACCGCAACACAATCGCAGCACAAAAACCATGCGGACCAGGCAGACTTGGATAAATGGAACCAGAAAAAAAACCGACAAGGCTCAAACACGTGGAAGCCATCACGATGCTTCGTGGATTGGCCGCTCTTGGTATTGCCATATTTCATGTGCGGATTTTCTTGTGGGCCGGATGGAACACGATCCAAAAGACCCCCGGCGACTATTCCGTTTTTGATCAGCTGACTGCATGGCTCTCGCTGCCTGCCCCGTTGCTTGGGGAAGGGGTCCTTCTGTTCTTTGTCATCAGCGGCTTCTGCATCCACTATCCCCACGCCGGAAACAAGGTGCCTCTAAAAATAAAGCAATACACAATCCGAAGGTTTCTCCGGATTTACCCGCCTTATGCGGTTGCAGTGGGGTTGAGCATGCTGGCTGTTTTCTATTTTCCATGGGGGAACATTAAAGGCGAGGCATGGTTGCAAAGCCTCTTGATGGTTCAGAACTATCTGCCTCACATCAACAGCCAGATCAGCAGCAACTGTTCCCTTTGGTCAATCCCCACCGAAATGGAATTTTACTTCGCCTATCCCTTGCTCCTAATCCTCTGGAGAAAATGGGGTGCCCTGCAAACCCTTACCCTGCTGGGTACAATCTCCCTGGTTGCCGTGGGATTGTATTTCCAGGGATTGCGAGGCATGGCCTTCTGTTCATGCACATTCTACATTCTGTGGTGGGGTGGGGCCTACCTTGCAGAACTTTACGTTTCCGGGCGTCTGGGAAAGCCCAGCACATTCACATTGATACTTGGCATTGCCCTGTTGAGCACAGGAACTGTTGCCCTGTTCCAGGGAGAGCAGTTGGTAATGGTCCAACGATTCCTTTTCGGCGGTTTTTTCATCATCTTGGTCTGGTGGGTTCTGAGCAGCGAATGCATCCCTTCATCCAAGAATGCACCAGCGACGACGAGTCACGCGGGGCAGTGTAGCTATGGCAACCACGGCGAGACTCCTAATCATAGTTTTCGA
>CAJWSN010000082.1 GCA_913046175.1 uncultured Opitutia bacterium | reverse complement strand
CAACCATGAATCCGCTGACGCTCCATTTTCGAGCGAGTAACACAAGCCCTTGGCAATCTTGGGATTACCGGTTGTGTTGTCGGTCGAGAAGTTGAGCGACGCCGGATCCAAGGTCATTTGTATCGTGTTGTTGCTGATTGTGTGTGGCGGCCAGCTCCCGTCCTGCCAAGGGGTTCCCCATTCCTGCAGCCCGGACTCCTGTATGACATTGGAGAATAGAGCCGCCACTTCCAACTTGTTCGTGTCCGGATCATCGCTCGATAGAAACTCGGGGAATTCGGCCGCCACTTGATAAAAGGCCTGCGCTCCGGCCTCCCGGTACATGGTGCAGTTTCCAGCCTCGGGACCCGCTTGCACGCAATACGTGGAACATTCTCCTGATTCGGCGAGCATCTCGAAGATGAAGGTTTTACCTGCACCGGTCGGCGCATCCACCACCACGTCCATGCCGTCCTTAAGGTGGCGCATCGCCTCCTGTTGCCAGAGGTCCGGCAACTGGATTGTGAGCTCCAAATCCATATGTCCTTCAAGTGTCCCAGCGACGTCATTGTCAACCTTGCGGTGCAGAGCAGCGTGGGGGAGGGCCTGTCCTTTGTGTGGGTTTTGGTGTCTTGCCAACCTGTATTAGTGACAATAAAAAACCCGCCGGTTTTCTTGTTTCCGGCGGGTTTTCTTCAAAAGCGTTGTTATGTGGTTCAGTCGAGAACAGATACCATCTTTCGGTTGCGGTTGGAATGAAATTTCACTTTTCCATCACTAAGGGCAAAGAGTGTGAAGTCCTTGCCCATGCCAACGTTCTCGCCCGGGTGAAAACGGGTTCCGCGCTGGCGCAGGATAATGTTCCCCGCAACGACGGCCTCGCTGCCAAATTTCTTGACTCCCAAACGCTGGCTGTTGCTGTCGCGTCCGTTCTTGGAGGTGCTTTGCCCTTTTTTGTGTGCCATTTGAAATTTTCCTTTTCTTTGGGTTCAACGTCAGAGCCGGGGAAACCCTAGCCCTGGATGGATTCAATCTTGATCACTGAAACGTGCTGGCGATGTCCCTTCCGTCGGGCATATCCCTTGCGGCGCTTCTTCTTGAAGACAATAATCTTCTTGTCCTTTTTGTTTTCCAGCACCTTTGCAGTCACCTTTGCACCATCGACGGTGGGCGTGCCAAACTTCGCGTCTGTGCCGTCCTGTACCATGAGGACCTCGTCTATTTCAATGGTGGATCCGGTTTCCGTATCCTGTATCTGGTTGATGGTTAGGATGTCGCCCTCCTCTACAATAAATTGGCGGCCTTGAGTTTGAATCGTGGCTTTCATAAGGGCGAGCGATGAAATTGAGGCGTTGCAATATTGCAAGCGTTTTCTACAAAAAACCTGAGTCTGGGAGCAATCGACTGACTGTTACACCAATATATTGAAAGCCATGAACCCCAGTATTGCCAGGAATTATTTTGAAGCCCCAAAAGTGATTGCCTATTATGCAGCCGCAGTCCGGGGGTGTGGACTATGGGTGTCTGAGGAGAAAATATTTCGACGGGTTTTTCATCCCCAGCAATGCCTTCTTGAGGTGGGTTGCGGTGCAGGCCGGATTGCCATCGGCCTGCATGAAATAGGCTTTCAAAACATCCTGGCAACCGACCTTTGTCCAAAGATGGTCAAGGAATGTCGCCGAGTCCTTGGCCTCCTTGGTCATGGCATTGCATGCCGGGTTGCAGATGCCACTCGATTACCTTTTGAGGATAATCTTTTTGACGGGGTCATCTTTGGTTTTAACGGGCTTATGCAGATTCCCTTTGCTACGAATCGCCAGATTGCGGTGCAGGAAATTTACCGCGTCTTGCAACCCGGGCATTTTTTTATTTTCACCACGCACGACCGTGACCATTGGAAATTCAAGGACTATTGGAAAAAAGAGGCGTTGCGATGGCGTCAAGGGAAGCAGCAACCGGAGTTGTCGGAGTTTGGGGACTTGATCACGGATACCGAGTTGGGCAAACTTTACATTCATGTGCCCTCTACAACGGAGGTGGTTTCCCTGCTCAAGGGTGCGGGATTCCTGGTTGAGGCAAACATCATGCGCTCCAAGCTTGCCAATGAACCTCCCAAGGTCCTCGAGTTTTCCGATGATTGTCGTTTTTGGGTGGCAATGAAACCGGCAAGGCGCTGACCTATTGGCCCAGGCCATGGAGAAACTTGTCGTCCAGTTCCATTGCTCCCACCCGGGTTGCCGGGCCGCTCATGTGGATGTCAAATTTCTCGCTGATTGTAATCTCAATTTCACCACCGGGCATCCTGACAAGTATTTCACGGTTACAAAGCCCGAGCTTGTGTGCCACTGCCGCCGCCGCACTACTGCTGCTGCCTGAGGCAAGGGTATAGCCTGCACCCCGCTCCCAGATTTCAATTTGTATGTTGTTGCGGTCGAGCACCTTGAGCAATTGCATGTTGATCCGCTGTGGGAACAGGGGATTGTTTTCCACGTGTGGGCCGATCCTTTGTGCCAGATCGGCGCTGATTTCCTGCAATGGGATGATGCAATGTGGATTGCCGATGGAGGCAGCGTGATAGGTAAAGGTTTCGCCATTTGCCTCAAGGGTTTCGCCGATGACCTCCCGTGGTTCACCGGTCACCGGAATTTCCTCGCTACGGAAGCTGACCCGCCCCATCTCCACGCTGATTTTGTCGGCGCCCCTGATGATCTGGGATCGCACAAGGCCCCCGGAGGTTTCAATCGTAAAAGGGGTGTCCTGTACCTGACCGGAATGCCAGAGGTAAAGTGAGAAGATTCGCAGGCCATTGCCGCTCTTCTCGGCCTCGCTCCCATCAGGATTATAGATGCGCAGCTTGAAATCAGCCTGGTCCGATGGCAGGGGTCCAAGCAGGATGCCGTCCGAACCCAATCCGAAATTGCGATGGCAGACCCGGCGGATGGCCTCTTCAGAAAGCTCCTTGTCAAGCTCTGCGGGAGGGAGCACGAGGTAATCATTTCCCAAGGCGTGGTACTTCTCGAATCTCATGGGAGAGGAGGGGATGGAGAGGTGGTGCGGGTGATGTTTAGCGTCGAAAGCGGTTGCGCATCTCACGAATTTGTTCGGCCTCCTGGATCAGGCTGCGGAGGACATCCGGCTTGATGGCCTGCTTCGGGTCATCACCGATTCCCTTGCGTGGATTGACATGACATTCGATACACAGGCCGTCTGCTCCATAGGCGATTGCGGCCAGTGCGCAGGTGGGGACGTATGATGCACGCCCGACGGAGTGGGATGGGTCAACCACCACCGGGGCCCAGGTCTTTTCAATGAGAAGTGGGGTGATGGATTCGTCAGGATGGCTCCTGTATCCATCCAGGGTTGGCAATGTGCCACGCGGGCAGAGGAGGATGTTGGGGTTGCCATTGGCGGCCAGATATTCAGCAGAGGCGAGAAATTCATTGACGCTGCTCATGTGGCGCCCCCGCTTGAGTAGGATGCAGGTCCCGTTTTCCGCGGTGCGTTTCCCTATTTCCTTGAGCAGACTGTAGTTGAGGGCGTTTCGGGTGCCGATCTGAATCATGTCCGCCCGTGCCTCAATTGCCAGGTCGAGTTGATGGGAGTCCATGACCTCGATGTTTATGGGAAGGCCGGTTTGATTTCTCGCTTCAAGGATGATTTCAAGGGCGCGGTCCTCCCCCTGGTAGGAGTAGGGCATGGTGCGGGGTTTCCAAACCCCGCCCCGCAGGACGTGGGTTCCGGCCTCCTTGACGGCGGCAGCAGTTTCGAGAAAGTGGCCCGGGTTCCGTGGGTCTATGGTGCATTGGCCTGCGATGACCAGCAATTCCCTTCCCACGCATACCCCACCAATACGAATTTCATTGCCGGACAGTGCTGATCGCCGATCCATAAGCTTGAAGGGTGCGTCCACTCCCTCGACCCTTGCCACGTATTCGAGACCGGACAAGCGGTTGATCAGTAGTTCACGTCGTTCCTCTCCCAGGATGGCGTAAATGTTTCGGTGCGCGCCGACGATGATGCCGATCTCACAGGAGAAATCCCCTGCGATTTTGCGGACTTCCTCAAGTTGAGCATCAGTTAGCTTTCGTGCCTTGGGTATAATCATTTTGGGAGGGAGTGGAAAGTGGAAAATGAAAACCAGAAGCCGAGACTTAAGAGACTGGCATGCTCCTCCGAAGAGCTATTCCGATTTGATGACTTGGTGTATGCTTTCCAAAATGAAAAGAAGCATCTGATACAGCCAAAAGTGCTTGAAGCAGTTTTAGAGGAAGTTTCTAGCGTTCTAGGCACGACTCCGGAGAAACTACCGACATTGATTGCGGACAGGAAAATGCAAGAATTGAAGCAAGAAAAAAAGAATATAGCTTCCAGAAACCAATCAATTTTCTATGAAATCTCTATAGAATCTTTGCTGATAAATTGGGTTTTAAAACGTAATTCGGATTCTCCCTTTGAATCATCAATGCAGGAAAAATCTCCTTCCATGCAGCCAATAAACTTTTAGGTGCTTGAGGGAGTTGTTGTGCTAAAGCCTCATGCAATCTAGGAAGTGCATGAAACGGAACATTTTGGTAGAGGTGATGTTCAATGTGATAGTTCATGTTCCAATAAAGAAATCGTAAGACCGGACCAAGCATAATCGTGCGTGTGTTCATACGGTAATCCGGATCATTGACGGCTAAAGCCGTATGCTGGGTTCGGGAACAAAGATCATGGAGGAAGGTTCCAAGGCTTCTGGGAAGGACGAGATACAGAACCAACATCCAGGTTTGCAGCATCAAAGAAGCTAGAATCAGGCATAAATAGCCCGCCAGGAAAACTCGTGACTGAATGATCATTTTTTGATGCAAACCCTTTGGAACCATTTTCTGGTCCTCTGCCAATACATTCCCGAAAGAATGCCTCAGCATGGCGCCAAAATGGGTTTTTGCATGAAAAAACCTTGTAAACATCTCAATCACCATCAATCCAATGCTTTTCGGACGAACCGCCTCGCCCTCAGGATCCTCACCGATCACCGAAGTTTTTGAATGGTGCCGTAAATGCCTGTATTTGCTGTAAATCGGTTCTCGCCATGACATGAAGCAGACCAACCAATGCGCGGAGGTGTTCAGCCATCGGGAACGAAATACAGAGTCATGATTCAACTCATGGGCTGCGGCCTCTGAGAAAGCAAAAATGATAGCGTAAATGAGATAAACCGGAAAAAACCAATACGTTCCCAATAGTTGAAAGGAAAGGATGCCAAATCCAAAAAGAATCAGAAAAAAAATCCCAAAATGCATGATGCCTTTCTGATTGGATTTTTGGATCAAATGTTTCATCAACAACTGATCCACTTAAACTAGGACAAGGAGTTTCATTACTAACATTAATTGCTACTTTTTCACTACATTCATTTGTATCATTAGTTACACAGAAATAAACTGTTACTATAAGATTACTAGTTAAATCTATTCCTGGTAATGAACTTTTTGTGTAAGGACCGTTATATTGTTGATCATTGGATATATCAACCCAAAATGTAGTCATATTTAAAGATGCATCTTGTACAACAACTTTAGTTTTTGAACCTTTATGTCCTATACCACAATCATTATATCCTGTTGGTATATCACAGCCAGTAAAATCAAGAGCTAAATCATCTGTCACAT
>CAJWSN010000081.1 GCA_913046175.1 uncultured Opitutia bacterium | reverse complement strand
CATGGTTCCTTCTGGAAACCATGATAAATTGGGCAAAAATCAGCATCTTCAGCAAAAGCGACTACCCCCTATTTCCCCGATACCTGCCCAACCACGATGGAGATGAATGGCCCGTCCATCAGTCAGCCATTGACTTAAAGGATTGGTTGAAAACAGGGGGTTATACGAAACAACAGTCCCTTAAGTTTGGTACAGAGGAATCCACCACCCTAAGGGCCACGTTTTATCAGGATCCATCTTGTATTCAGCGAATACAAATCCACTTTCTCCCGCCGAATGCAACGGGTCGAACCATGTTCTTCTCCATCTCGACCCTGTTAGAAGACGAGAGTCGCATTACCACAGACAATATTGCAATGCCTTTTGCGGTATATGTCCCGGAGAACTGGGACATGCTTCGTAAACCACTGGTTCTTTCCCTTTCAACGCTCCAGAAAATTCACCTCCGACGGGTTGAACAAAGCGGGAAAAATGTCATACGCTGGGAACTGGATCCCGTAGATGACCTGGAGCATCAACGCCAAAAGCTGGAAAAAGTAAATCTTGAGCACGGCTTTCTTCATCCAATCGATTTTCGTGAAGAATTTGGCCGATTAACAGCGGAAGGCCGCTATCGCATGTGGAAGGAAATGTGGTTGCTCAGTTATTTGGGTAAACCTCTCTCCACAAGACCAGCCAATCCTTCCTGATTTATCCGCCGAGGTAGGACATTTCAACTTTTTTGGTAGCTCTCGTACCGCGCAATTCTGAATAACGATCGCTGCGCTTGCCCCAATGGTTGTGGAGAAACCCGATGATATCCCCACCTTTCCTGATAAGGTCGCGCAGGCTGACCCCGCTTGTGGCGAAAAGGCAGGTGAATAGTTTTCCATCTGCGGAAAGCCTTGCCCGGTTGCAGTTTCCACAAAATGGCTGGGACACAGAAGCAATAATCCCGAACTCGCCCAATCCGTCGCAATAGCGGTATCGATTTGCGACTTCGCCCGCATGGTTTGCCTCGATGGGTTCAAACTCATGGTGAGCCTGCAGGTCGCGGAGGATTTCCCTGCCTGTGTATACCTTTTCTGGTGTCCATTGGTTGCAGTTCCCGACATCCATGAACTCAATAAATCGCAAAACATGAGCGGTTCCCCGAAAATGCTCTGCAAGCTGCAGGACCTGATCCTCGTTTTGATGGCGAATTATTACGGCATTTACCTTGATGGTTAGCCCAGCCTCCTCTGCGCAGCGGATTCCCTCAAGAGCTTTTTGCACGGGGACGTCCCGTCCGCTCATCCTTCGGAAGGTTTTTTCATCCAGTGAGTCAAGACTCAGTGTTACACGGTCGAGTCCGGCAGCCTTTAGTTCCGCTGCATGTTTCGGAAGAAGAAGTCCGTTGGTGGTGAGGGCGATTTCCTTGATCCCCCCAATGGCCCGGAGAGACCTGACAAGCTCTGGAAGGTTTGGACGCAACAGGGGTTCACCACCTGTCAGACGAATCTTTTTTCCGCCACAACAGGCGAAGGCCTCCGCAACCAGGATAATTTCCTCAAAGGTCAGGATTTCCTCTTTTTGCAGGAAGACATGGTTTGGACCAAACACCTTTTCGGGCATGCAGTATCCACACCGCAGGTTGCACTGGTCTGTCACTGATATACGCAAATCCCGTAGTGCGCGTCCCAGGGTGTCCCGGGGAATGGAAGTTTTAAACTTGTCTGCTGTTTCCATGAATGGAGAGATGGAAAGAAACCCAGCTTTTCTTAAACGCATAAAATTGAACAAGGTTATGATTTCCGTCAAAGAAGCTTTTCAATTGATTTTGAGTAATGTCCCTGTGATGTCGCCAGAAAAATGCCCATTTGCTGAGGCGACGGGCCGCACTCTCCGGGTGACTGTTTCTGCAGATCGTGAAATGCCACCCTACGACCGCGTTATGATGGACGGCATAGCGGCCAGCTCGGAGGCCTTTCTCGGGACAGGACAGGTACGATTGCAGATTCAGGGACACCAACCAGCCGGGGTATCGGCTAACACCCTCCTGGACTCAACCTCCTGCCTGGAGATTTCTACTGGTGCTGTACTTCCCCACGGGGCTGACTGTGTGATCCCCGTGGAAGAGCTTGAGATTGTCGATGGCGTAGCTGTGGTTTCTGAAGGTGCCGTGGTACGCGCTGGGCATCATATACATCGGCAGGGTTCAGATCGACAGCAGGGAGAGGCTCTGTTACATGCCGGGATGCGTCTTGGCTGCAAGGAGGTTGCGGTGGCAGCATCTTGTGGGGCAGTCGAATTGTCGGTTTCCAAAATACCCCGGGTGGGAATTGTTTCAACTGGAGATGAACTGGTGGATGTGGGCACGAAGCCGAAGCCCCACCAGATTCGTCGTTCCAACACGCACAGTCTTTCTGCTGCACTCGAGCCCGCATTGGGTTTGGCCCAGATGGCACACCTTTGCGATGAACCTCGTGCGATTCGTCAGGGCCTTGCAGACCTTTTGGACCGGTCGGATGCCCTCATACTTAGCGGTGGTGTTTCCAAAGGAAAAAAAGACTACCTTCCGGGAATGCTGGAATCCCAGGGCGTAACACCAATATTTCACTGGGTGGCCCAACGTCCAGGAAAACCCCTCTGGTTTGGGATTGGTCCTCGATCCGAGCCGGTGTTTGCCCTTCCGGGAAATCCACTTTCATCTCTGGTTTGTTTCCACCGCTATGTGGTTCCGGCACTTGAGAAGATGGCCGGCCGTAAGCCCTCAACCGTCGCACAACAACAACCATTGATTGAAGCCTGTGAAATGAAGCCAAACCTCACAATTTTTTTACCGGCTCAAGTTATTTCGAATAAAGATGGGTGCGGCGTCAAGCCAGCCCCTGCTGCTAATTCCGGAGACTTTGCCGGGGTACTCGGTACCGATGGTTTTATCGAGCTACCTGCGGGGAAAGGCACCTTGCCAGCGGGGAGTGTCCTGCCATTCCACCCCTGGCTTTAGCGACGGTTCTTTTTCAGCAACTTTTGGGCAATTGAAAAGCGCGCAATAGACTCCAGTTTCTCGACCTCTGCGGGGTCCAGTTTTTCCTCTTCTGCCCTTTGAAGGGCTTCCTCGGCACGCTTCTGGGCATTTTCTGCTGCCTCAACATCAATTTCCTCTATATCTATTGCGGCTTCAGTCAAAATAGAAACCTTGTCTCCAAAAACTTCCACAAACCCCTTGTCGACCGCTAGATATTCAACATCCCCAGCTGTTTGTGTCTTAACCTCACCGGCATCCACCATGGTGATAAGGGGTATATGACCCGGCAGGACTTCTATTTCTCCCTCGCAACAGGGTAATTTCACGCGATCCACGTTCTTATTTAAGACCCGTTTTTCAGGTGTTACAATCTCCAGTATCAGTGCCATGGGCGTGAAGGTTGGTTTGCTGGTTCCTGCAGGCTGTCTTTGGGTTTACTCAGCTCCGACGGTTTCAGTTACACTCTCGATGCCACCTTTCATATAAAAATCATTTTCAGCAATCCCATCAAGTTCTCCATCCAAGATCATTTTGAAGCCCTTGATGGTGTCTTTCACGGATACGTATTCGCCAGCAACACCAGTAAAAACCTCTGCCACATGAAAAGGCTGGGAAAGAAACTTCTGGATTTTGCGTGCCCGAAAAACAGTTTGCTTGTCTTCGTCAGAGAGTTCATCGATGCCAAGGATGGCAATAATGTCCTGCAGGTCTTTGTATCGCTGGAGAACCTGCTGTACTCCACGTGCAACCTGGAAGTGTTCTTCGCCGACCACTTCCTGTGAAAGTGCGGTCGAAACCGAAGCCAGTGGATCCACGGCAGGATAAATACCGAGCTCGGCAATGGAGCGCTCCAGGACAATGGTCGAGTCCAGGTGGGCGAATGTGTTTGCAGGGGCCGGGTCGGTCAGGTCATCCGCCGGGACGTAGACTGCCTGGAAAGATGTTATTGAGCCTTTTTTTGTGGAAGTGATACGCTCTTGCAGGATGCCCATTTCCTGTGAAAGCGTGGGCTGATAGCCGACTGCTGAGGGCGATCGACCCAATAGGGCACTAACCTCTGAGCCGGCTTGGGAAAAACGAAATATATTGTCAACGAAGAGGAGTACATCCTGGTTCATCTCGTCGCGAAAATATTCAGCCATTGTGAGGCTGGATAGGCCCACCCGCATGCGTGCGCCGGGAGGCTCGTTCATTTGACCGTAAACGAGGGCCACCTTGGATTTGGAAATATCATTTTGATCGATGACGCCGGCATCCGACATTTCATGATAGAGGTCATTGCCTTCGCGCGACCGCTCCCCTACCCCGGCAAACACCGAGTAACCGCCATGTGCCTTGGCGATATTGTTGATCAACTCCATGATGACCACGGTTTTCCCCACACCAGCCCCTCCAAAGGCGCCGACCTTGCCGCCCTTGATGAATGGGCATATGAGATCTATCACCTTGATGCCAGTTTCAAGAATGTTTGCTTCCGTGTCCTGTTCCACAAGGGCGGGCGGAGCACGGTGGATGGGGCGTGTTTCATCGGTGCCAACCGGGCCAAGGTTGTCCACTGTTTCACCGATTACATTAAATATGCGGCCGAGCACCTTTTCACCAACGGGGACAGAGATCGGTGCGCCGGTGCCAACAACGTCCATGCCGCGCACAAGACCATCCGAGGAGGACATGGCTACTGCCCGGACACGGTTGTCGCCCAGGTGTTGCTGTACCTCAAGGACGAGCTTCTTCTGGTCGTCATCACGGATGACCTCCAATGCATCGAAAATGTCTGGCAGAGAGGCATCTTTGAACTCAGCGTCTATAACGGCGCCAATAACTTGAACGATTTTTCCGGTATTGCTCATGGTCGATTGATTGTATTTGAAAATTGTGTGTGTGATTATGTCGGGATTATTCGGCAAATGTTGCCGCAGAAATTTCCAGGATTTCCTGGGTGATGGCAGCTTGACGCACGCGGTTGTATTGCAATGTCAGGTCGTCGATAAGGCTCTTGGCATTATCGGTGGCCCCTTTCATTGCCACCATGCGCGCACTGTGCTCAGATGCCTTGGCCTCAAGAACAAGCTGGTAGATTTCCTGTTTAAAATAAAGAGCGGCCAGTGCGCTCAAAATTTTCTCCCGTGCGGGTTCAAAGTGAATTTCCCGTCCGTCACTGGGGATTTCGCTGTCCTTTACGCCAAAACGCTCCCGCAGGGTTTCCAGCATTGTGGAGATATCGACCACAGGCAACAGCTGAAGCACTGCGGGCTCCTGTTGCAGGGTGTTGATAAAATTCGTGTAAAGAACCTCAACGGTATCGATTTTCTCTTCAATAAAGGCCTCGATGAGATATTCCACCACAGGCCTGACTTCACTGAAGCGGGCATTGTCGCTGAGTGGGAAATCAGCAAGCAGATCCCGCTTGGTGCGGGAAATAAACTGAGCTGCCCGCTTGCCGAGGGCAACAAAACTACAATCCCCCTCCAGCTGGGTCAAGTGACGGAAAAGATTGGAATTCAATGCGCCACAGAGACCCTTGTCTGTACCCACGACCAGGACGCCGCGTTTCTTGACTTCGCGCCGCTGGAAAAAGGGTAGATCCGCGGAGGAAAGATCCATGCCGCCAAGCGATCCAAGAATATCCGCCAACAAGAGGGCGTAAGGACGACCCGAGATGGCAAAATCCTGTGCCTTCCGCATTTTGGATGCAGCGACCATCTGCATGGCTTTG
>CAJWSN010000080.1 GCA_913046175.1 uncultured Opitutia bacterium | reverse complement strand
CTCTCCGGTCTGGGCCGAGCGCGAGGCCGCGAATCGGGAGCTGGCTGCCCTCGGCGAGGACGCCCGGGTGAGCCTCGAAACGGCCTCCTGCGACAAGGATCCGGAGATCCGGTACCGGGCCCAGAACCTCCTGGTGCGGCTCAACTTGAAGGCCCTCGATTCCCTCATCGATCTCGATGTAGATGAAAGATCGGGATGGATGCCGCAACACATCTTCATAAACAGACCGCCGGACTACGAGATCCCAAAGGGCCTCATCCAGTTCGTTGACTCGGTCCACCGACCGGACCCCCGCCCGGGCTCGAACCACGGCTCGGAGGGCGTGGTTGCGGGTTCGGATCCAGCTGAGGGTGTATTTTGCCGGGGGTAAATGGCTGGTCTTCCGGTCGGTACCGGTGGTCGATGGTCGCTTAGTAATATGTTTAAATAGCTCAGCGGGATAAGCGGTGGATCCGAGATCACCGCGCTCGAGGTTACGAGTTCGGATCCCCGTTGGGCGCATTTTGCCAAAAGTCGAACTGGCTGGTGTGACCGCTGTCTGGGCTCGGATGCATCACCTAAAACCACCTACATTTACTAGGGGACATGTTGGCTCAGCGGTATATACACCGGAACGAGGACCCGGAGGCCGCCGGTTCGAATCCCCATGGGGGCACATTTTGGCGGATGGGCGAACTGGCTGGCTCGACAAGGTGGGATGTCTTAGAAGGCGGGTGGGTTCCGGTGAACCACCCTAAACCACCTGTATACACCAGGTGGCATTTTGGCACAGCGGGATACGCGCCTGTTATCCCAGCCGAGGGACCAGGTTCGGATCCCGGTGGGGGCACTTTTTAGGTTAGTTAGGTTAGGTTAGATTAGGTTAGGTTAGGTTGGGTTAGGTTAGTAGAATGGTCGTACAAAAGTGTTGTGGTTGAGTCCAAAAAATGTGTTTCAAAATATAGAATTGAGGATGCTGTCGGGGTGATCGTTGCATTCAACTGTACAATCTGGTCACTTTGGTCAGTCGAAGTGTGCATCAGGTGGAAGGCTTTTTCTCCCTGCGGTGCGACACTTGACTGGACAACCTGATGCCCATCCGCAACCGTGCTCGAAATCTGCGGGTCCTCCTCCGCGTTTTCCACAAGCACGGCGACACCGGGTTCCGGGTCCCCACCTCCGCCTGAGTTGGTCACTGTCTGGGTCAAATAGGCGTTGGCATTCCCAAACCCGCCACCAGCTTCTTCACTACCAAGCAGAATCGTGTCGTAGGTCAGTGTGTCGATGGCCCAGTTTGAGGGAACCGGGCTGCCTCCATCAGGAATGGTGCCAAAACCGGTGTCGGTGAACAGACCGTACTCGGTCGCTGTGGCTGCGTTGGAGAAATCTGTAATGCCTGAAGCAAGGAAGATATAGGGAGTCTCATCAAGGCCACCCGCTGGCACAGTCCCACCAGTCGCAAGAAACCCGGGGGCAGCCACTCCATCGAAATTACTTGTGTGCAACACGTTGAAAGCTGCCAATAAACTCGTCAAATCCTGAGCATTTGCGTTGGTGGCGACATCGAAACCCGAGTCAAAGTACCCAAGGGCTATTGCCGCCTTGTTGGTAACGTCAAAACCCGTCTTGTTCGAGGAACCGAAGATGCTGCCGTCACTACCTGCAAATGCAGAACCATAAACGATTGAGATATCTCCCGAACCGGCCGCGGCAACCTCGGGAGACGCCCCGTCTTGTCCCCACGATGGCAATCCAGTCAATAGACTCAAAGACAGCAAGGGCCAAAACCTAAGGTGGAGGACATTCATGAAACAGGGATAGGAACTTCAGCGCCTGGTTGGACGAAGAGAAGGAAAAGAAACGGAAAAAGGTTTAAGGGTGTATGAGGACTAAATTACTTCTAAAGTATGCAGGAGAATAGTTGAGAGTCAACCCTTCAATCGTTAATTTAGTGCCAAAAAAAGGTTTGGATTGAGGAAAAGAATTTCTTCGCCCAATCAAGGGATTCGCAATGAAAACTAACCGGGGAGGGAGAGATGTATCCTGCCCCCTTAAAAAATAAAGTTCTAAGGATTCCTTGCCCTGAGTGTCATCCAGCAAGGCCATCCCGACCAGATTCCTGCTTTACAAATGTGCCGGTGTGGACTTTATTATAGGAATTAGAAAGTGAAAATCCATACCTGCCCCTGACACACCAATGAGCGAAGAATACCAAGAAGAAGATGCACTTGAGGAAGAACTCCTCGAGGAAGGCCCCAAAGAGTACTTTCGCAGGAAAAAAGCCGGCGTGGACAAGGCGATGCTCGTAGCTTGGGGCATCAGTGTTGCCTCTGCTGCCGTCCTTATCCTGTTGGCCACGCTCATCGTTCTCTCCATCATGGAGGAGGAGGAAGAGCCCATTGAGTTGGCCATCGCCCCCACAAACGTACAGGAGGAGCAGGAGGAGAAGCAGGAGCAGGTCAAGAAAAAGCAGATGGAGAAGTCCTCATCATCCTCTAGCATGCGCACACCAATCGTAACTCAAAACATATCGGATATGGCTATGGAGGCGGTCGAGTTTACCGTGGATGTGGGTGACGCCGATGGTGTGGATGTGGGGATCGTTGGAACTGCGATGAATGTTGACATGGGTGATTTGGGCGGAGGCATGAACCTGAACCTCAAGATGCCTAAAATAATGGGCGGTCGCTGCGACAAGACGGATCGTCTTCGCCGACTCCGCCGCGAGGGTGGCAAGGAATCCACGGAAGATGCCGTTGTGAAAGGTCTCCATTGGCTTAAGACCGTACAGAATGCCGACGGCTCCTGGGGAGAGCAATACAAGGCATCCATGACAGGACTCTCCCTGCTTTCCTATCTCGGACACTGTGAAAAACAGGACTCACCGGATTTTGGAGACACTGTAATGAAGGGCATCAAGTACCTTCTGGAGTTGAACGAGAAGCAAGCAGGAAAAATGTACACAAGAAAACCCGGTTACGAGACGGGTATCTGCGCATATGCCCTTGCGGAGTCTTACATTGTAACCAAGGACTTTCGTCCCCGGATCCCAGGTATTGACCAGGCTCTCAAGCGTTCCATAAAAATTATCATTGAGCGTCAAAAGGAAGACGGGGGATGGGATTATGGCTACAGCATGGGCATGACAAGAGGAAGTGACACTTCAGTGACTGGCTGGCAAATACAGGCCCTCAAAGTTGCGAAGCTCACCGGGCTCGACTTTCCCGGGCTCGATAGTTGCATGGACAAGGCGATGAAAAACATCTTGAGAGTCAGGGGACCAAAAGGTGGATTTGGTTATCGTGACCCTCAAGACAGGCTCGGCCTGAGCGGGGTCGGGGTTCTCGCCCTGCAGATGTGGGATCCCAATAAATATTCCAAGGAAATTAAGGCGGGCGTTGATTTCATCATTGAAAACGAAACCAAAAACGAAGTGCCAAAGTTTAATAAATATGGGTGGTACTACCATACGCAGGCCTGTTTCCAGGCAGGTGGAAGGTCTTGGGATGACTGGAACCGGATGTTCCAGGATGAGGTGGTTGAGCACCAGGACAAGGACGGCAGTTGGAAGGATTGGGGGCATGGAGGACACGGCCCTGCTGCTGACAGCAAAGAGGGTAAAATCTATACCTCAACACTTTGCATTCTCATGCTGGAGATTTACTACCGTTACCTCCAAAACACCGGTGACGACAAGCACCGCAAGGGTGCCACCGGGTTGAAAAAGATATCTCTGAACAAATAATTTTGTTGCCGAGAAGAGCCCGCGCCCTGCTGCAGAGGCAGGATTTCTTTAGTTCGCAAGAATGGGCATCAACAAAAGTACCCCTTCAAAGCGCAACAAATGTTTTCGATCAATTCTCGTCGAGTACGTCGCGTTCCAGGAAAATGACGTATTCATTTTGACGGGTGCCACCGGGAACGCTCCCACAGGTGACTGAATGCAAGCGCCACCCAGACTTGGATTCCTCATTCAAACGCTCCTGCAAAAAATTCTTATCCAGCATTTGGTAAGTCGAGTCGTCCTGCTGACTGATAATTTTGTATTCCTTCATGGTGTGTAAAAAAAGCTTTGGTCAATTTCATCCGAAGGCAATTTTCGAGATCGGGCAATTTTAATTTTCCAGAAACATCCGCAAAAAAATAATTTCCTCGTCGGCCGGGACCAGAAGTTGCCTTGTCTCCACCGTGCCGTCAAGGCCAACGATCTCATCCTGGGTAAAAAAATCGGCATCCGAGATTTCATTCCAGCCCAATTTGAGGTCACGGGTATATTGAATACGAACCTGTAAGCCTGCTGCCGCACGATTCAACTGGTAGGTCATTTCAACCATTCCATTAAAATCGCGGTCCAAAGCAACAGGAGCCATTGCTGCACTCGAAGTCCGGGGATTCAATCCCAGTGCGAATTCCAGGATGTTTGCAAACCCATCTCGATCGTGATCCTCCTCGGCGCCATTATCCTGGATTCCCTCCAAATTTGCGCCCGCCCATTCGGCATAGGTTAAAGAATCCACCAAAAGACCTGGAGAAGGCACACCGGCAATCCAGTTTCCTGGGTCAACCCCCAAGCCCACTGGATTCGATCGATTCAGGGATTCGCCGGTGTCAGGCAAAGGCCAGAGCGAATCATTCAGGTAGTTAATTTCATCCTCCAAATAAAAAGGATGCTGGTCGGGATGGAAAGGCAGCGGATTCCCTGGGCGAAAGATTTTCAATTCGTCAGAAACCCAACCAAGGGTGCCCCCATAACCTCCGATGAACTGTCCGTCAATAGTGACTCCATAAGCTGACTCAAAGGCAGCCTTCCTGTTAACGTTGACAGGATCAAACGGATCAAATCTCAACACGACAAGAAGTTCACGGGGTCCCAATTTCAATCCCTGGGGAAAAGCAAACTCCCCTACCCCGGAAAATTTCCAGGCATCCAATTGAAGCGTTTCACCGCCCGAGTTATAGAATTCAATAAAGCCCAGATCTTCAGAACCTGCAGGACGATGCATGACTTCATTCAGGATCAATCGCCCCGCCTTGTGACCCCCATTCTGCCATCCAAGGGTGGATTCCTTAAGGTGTCGGAATGGACCATTGGAGTCCGGACCACGCCCCACAGTCACACCCTCCAGTGAAGGGCCAAATTCAATTCGGTCCACCAGACGGACTAGATTTCCTCCGGAGTCAGCCTCGGTTAGCCAGACTTCATCACCATTGCTTCCACTAAGGGCAAAATCTGTGGGATTGCTGCCCAGTCCCGGATTAAAATCCTTATCATTGAAGGCAAGATAGCCCCCTGCCGCAAGGATCGTGCCATCCGGAATTCTGTACTTCTTAAGGTTTTTGTCCGAGTCACTGAGATACCAGCCACCCAGATTCACGTCAGATCCAGTCGGGTTGTACAGTTCAATGGCATCGTGCATCCCTGTATCGACATCCAAGTAGCTGTTCTTGAAGAGATCGAACTTGCCCTTGTTTGTATAGAGTGCGGTTCGCAACCCATTGTCGTGGACAATGTCAAACACGCTGGCCATGTGCCGCCCGCCAATATTCTGGTGGAGGGTGCCACCCACAAAGACATTTAACAATTGTCCATGTCCCTCTCCAAGGCCCTCGACATCCTCAAGCCCGCGACCGGTTATCATGCTGGTATGATTCACAAGGGTAAGTGTAAGGCCGATGCTGGCACGGGCATTGTCCGTCCACGCACCTTCCTCTCGAAAACGATGAAGATTTGGGAGTTTCTCCACTCCAAGTCCCTGGATGTCCAATGGGCGAAGGCCATCCACGCTGATGGCGATCACATACTTCACCACAGCAGAATCCCCCAGCGAAAAAGCCGCGGGCATTATTGAAAAACTGATTCGGCGCTAAATGCCGCGCAGGCGGATGATCGTCTCCTGATATTCGAATAAACCGAGCAGAAGCTGCAGAGCCTGCCCACGCTTTCCCGTTAAGGCGGGGTCCTG